>NZ_CAUUGJ010000042.1:0-17252 GCF_963544685.1 uncultured Fretibacterium sp.
GCCGTCGACCTGCTGAACAAGGCATTGGGGCAGTAACGTCAGGAGCCCTGAAGATTACGGAAACAGCTGCCCCGTGCTTCCGCCGAAGCGGAAAACCGGGGCAGCTCTTTTGTCCTGCCATCCTCATGAGGCTCTCTGTCCTCATGAAGCCCGTCATCCTCTCGAAGATCCTAGGCCCCCAGCCTCGACAATTCCTCCCACAGCTCCTTCTGCCGTTCCGTCAGGTGCCGGGGCAGGGACACCTCCACCCGCACAAACAGGTCGCCGCTGCCCCCGCCCCTCCGGGGAAGCCCCTTGCCGCGCAGACGCAGGCGCTGGCCGTTCTGCGTTCCGGGCGGGAGCTTCATCGTCACGCTGCCCGACAGGGTCTCCACCGAGACCTCATGCCCCAGCACGGCGTCCCACGGCGCGACCCTGACGCTGCGCGTCAGGTCATAGCCATTGACCTGGAACAGGGGATGCGGCGCCAGATGCAGATTGACGTAAATGTCGCCCCCTCCGTTCGCCTTGCCCGGCAGGCGGATCTGGGCCCCCTCCGATATGCCCTGCGGAAGCCGCACGTTGATCGACCTCTGGCTGCCGTCGGGCGAGCGCATCACCAGGGTATGAGTCCCCCCGCGGACAGCATCCTCCAGCGTCAGCTCCAGATCGACCTCGCTGTCCCGGCGCACCGGTGCGCGGCTTCCCGCCCCGGCGAAGATATCCGCGAATCCTCCGCCGAAGATCGTCTTGAAGAAATCGCTGAACCCGCCCATGTCCCCGCCGAAATCCATGTGCGTGCCTTCGCCCTGCCATCCGGGCGGGGGCGTGAAGTCCTGCCCCTGCTCCCAGTTCGCCCCCAGGGTGTCGTAGCGGACGCGTTTGTCGGGGTCCTTCAGGACCTCGTAGGCCTCGTTGATCTCCCGGTAGCGGGCATCCGCATCCTTCTCCTTGGAGACGTCCGGATGATACTTCTTCGCCAGCTTCCTGTATGCCTTGCGGATCTCGTCGGCCGTCGCGGTGCGCGGCACCCCCAGGATCCCGTAATAGTCCTTATACTGAACGGACATCGTTTATCAGCCCCTGATTGACCAATATTAACCTTCTTGAAAAGTATAGCAGTCCCGACAGGGAGCGTAAATAACGAAAACTACGGACACGGGCTTCCTTCAAATGGGCTTCCTTCAGGCGGCCCCCCTTCGGGCGGTTCCCGTGCTCCGGCATCCTTCAGGTCGAAAGCGGCGGACGCCGTCCGCCGCTTTCGCTACTCGAAGAGCTTCTTGAACTTCTCGAAGAAACCCGGCTCTCCGGACCCTACCGGGGTCTTCATCTCGCCGGCCAGCTCCGTGATCAGTTCCTTCTGCCGGTCCGTCAGCCTGGAGGGGATATCGATGAACACATGGACGTAAAGGTCCCCGCGGCCGCGAGGCCCGCGCAGGCGCGGCATCCCCTTGCCCCGAACCTTCAGCACCTGGCCGTGCGAGGTCCCGGCGGGCACGCCGATCTTCTCCACGCCGTCGATCAGGGTGGAGACCTCCACCTCCGCGCCCAGCACCGCCTGCGGATAGGTCAGGAGGAGGCGGGTGTGCAGGTCCGCCCCATCCCGCTCGAACGCCTTGTCCGGCTTCACGTCGATCAGCAGGTAGAGGTCGCCCTGAGGGCCGCCGTTGACCCCGGCCTCGCCGGCCCCCGTGATGCGCAGCCGCGTCCCCCGTTCCACCCCCGCGGGGACCTTGACCTCGAGCTTGTGCTTCCGCCGTACCTGTCCGCGGCCGCCGCAGTCGGAGCACTTCTCGCGGACGATCTTCCCGCGCCCCTGACACTCCGGACAGACGGTCACGGAGACGAACTGGCCGAAGAGGGTCCGCTGCACCTGCTCCACCTGCCCGCGTCCTCCGCAGACCGAACAGGTCTCGGGGGACGTGCCGGGCTTGGCCCCGGTACCTCCGCAGCCCTCGCAGGCTTCCCAACGCGGGACCTCCAGAGTACGGGTCACCCCGTTGGCGGCCTCCAGCAGGGAGACGCTCAGCGCCATCTCCAGGTCTCCGCCGCGTCGCGGCGCGTTGGGGTCGGCCTGGCGGCGTCCCATCCCCCCCCCGAATACCTGGGCGAAGAGATCGCCGAAGATGTCCCCGAAATCCCCCGTAAAACCGCCGCCCCCAAAGGGGTCCGCTCCATCGGCAGAACCGAACTGGTCGTACCGCGCCCGTTTTTCGGGATCGCTCAGCACGGAGTACGCCGCGTTGATCTTCTTGAACTTCTCCTCGGCCTCCCCGCTGCCATGGTTCGCATCCGGATGGTACTGGCGCGCAAGCTGGCGGTACGCCCTCTTGATCTCCGCCTGAGAGGCGTCGCGCGCGACACCCAGGATCTGATACAAATCTTCCAAAACAAACACACCCCGTTACATCGCCAGGTCGCGCCCCTGTGGGGCCGCGCGGGTCTCCATCCTCGGGCCCCAATCGTAAAAAAAGCTCATTTAATCCATAAAGCCCCCCTGTGGTACCCCAGCTTGCCTGTTTTGATGAGGAAGCTTGCCGGGGCCGCCGCTATCCAGATAGTGGCGTGGGGACATGGGGGCGAGGCCCCCATGTTAATTTTTTAGGGAAGCGGTGAAGATTTTGCCTATAGATGTTTTGCATGTTTACCCTTGGTAAAATATGCACTTTTGGGTTAATCAACGCTTCCCTAAGCAAAAGGGACGGAAGGGTAAGAGCCCCTCCGTCCTCCGTTCCATTATAGCTTATTCCAATTCGAAGCGGACTTCAATCAGGCCTGTCCCTGGTCGCTGAACTCGGCGTCCACCGTATCGCCGTCCGACGAGGATGTTCCCTCGCTGCCGGCCGAGGCCGAGGCGTCGGAGGCATTGGGGCTCCCCTGGCCGGCGGCCTGATAGAGCCGGGTGGAGAACTCCTGGAGCGTCCTCTCGAGCTCCTCCTTGGAGCTCTTCATCCTGGCCCCGTCGTTCGCCTCGATGGCACGCTTCAGCTCGTCGAGCTTGGAGTTAACCTTGCCCTTCTCCTCCGCGCTCATCTTATCCCCAAGGTCGCCCAACAGCTTCTCCGCGGTGAACACCGCGGCGTCGGACTCGTTGCGGACCTCGGCGGCCTCGCGCTTCTTCGCATCCTCGTCCGCGTTGGCCTCCGCGTCGTTCTTCATGCGCTCGATATCCTCCTTGGAGAGGTTCGAGGACTGGATGGTGATCTTCTGGGCCTTGCCCGTCCCCTTGTCCTTTGCGGAGACGTTCAGAATGCCGTTGACGTCGATGTTGAAGGTCACCTCGATCTGCGGAATGCCGCGCGGTGCGGGCGGTATGCCGTCCAGGACGAACTGTCCCAGCTTCACGTTGTCCGCCGCCATGGAGCGCTCTCCCTGAAGCACGAGGATCTCCACCTGCGTCTGGTTGTTCGCCGCCGTCGTGAACACCTGGCTCTTCGACACCGGGATCGCCGTGTTCCGCTCGATGACCTTGGTGAACACGCCGCCCAGGGTCTCGAGCCCGAGCGAAAGCGGGGTGACGTCCACCAGCACGATATCCTTGTGGTCGCCCTTCAGGATCGCTCCCTGGATGGCCGCTCCCGCCGCGACGCACTCGTCCGGGTTGATGCCCTTCGTCGGCTCCTTGCCCAGCAGGTCGACGATCTTCTTCTGCACCATCGGCATGCGGGTCGAGCCGCCGACGAGCAGGACCTTGTCGATCTCGCCCGCCTTCAGGCCGGAGTCCTCGAGCGCGCGCTTCGTCGGGGTGATCGTGCGGTCCATGAGGTCCGCCGTCATCTCCTCGAACTTCGCCCGGGTCAGCTTCATCTCCAGGTGCTTGGGGCCGCTCTGGTTCGCCGTGATGAAGGGCAGGGAAATCGTGGTCTCCGTCATGGAGGAGAGCTCGACCTTTGCCTTCTCGGCGGCCTCGCGCAGACGCTGCATCGCCATCCGGTCGTTCTTGAGGTCGATTCCCTCGCTCTTCTTGAACTCGGCCGTCATCCAGTCGACGATCCGGTTGTCCCAGTCGTCGCCGCCCAGCCGGTTGTCGCCGGCGGTCGCCAGGACCTCGAACACGCCCTCGCCCACATCCAGGATCGAGACGTCGAACGTACCGCCGCCGAGGTCGAACACCAGGATCTTATGCTCCTCCTTCTTGTTCTCCCCATAGGCAAGACAGGCCGCCGTCGGCTCGTTGATGATGCGCAGGACCTCGAGCCCGGCGATGGTGCCCGCATCCTTCGTCGCCTGGCGCTGGGCGTCCGTGAAGTAGGCCGGAACCGTGATGACCGCCTGAGTGACCGGCTCGCCGAGGTAGTCCTCCGCGTCGCGCTTCAGCTTCTGCAGGATCATCGCGGAGATCTCCTGCGGCGAATATTTCTTTCCGTCGATGTCCACGCGGTAGTCCGTGCCCATCTCGCGCTTGATCGACATGATGGTGTGGTCGGCGTTGACGATGGCCTGGCGCTTGGCCAGCTGGCCCACCAGGCGCTCTCCGTCCTTCGTGAAGGCCACGACGGACGGGGTCGTCCTCATCCCCTCGGAATTGGCGATGATGGTCGTCTGGTCGCCCTCCTGCACCGCGATGCAGCTGTTCGTCGTTCCAAGATCGATTCCTACAACTTTTGCCATTTTCAGTTCCCCCTGTATGCGCTTCAATTTTCAGTTTCTGCAATCGGTTTTTCTTTTATTGCCATCGGCAAACGCTCTCCGGCCCTTTGCCCGGAGGGCGCCGAATCTCAATCACGCCTTGCCCACCGTGACCCGGGATGCCCGCAGCACCCTCTCGTCCGTCCGGTAACCTCGGGTCAGTTCCTCCAGTATCCGGCCATCCTGCTCGGGGTCCTCCACGGGGACCGTCTCCACCGCATCGTGCAGCGCGGGGTCGAAGGGGGCTCCCTCGGTCGGGATGACCCGGACCCCCAGCTCCTCGAGCGTCGAGAGGAACTGACGCCGAACCATCCCCACCCCCACCAGGACGTCCTTCGCGCTTCCGTCCTCCGGGACGGTCAGCGCCCGGTCCAGGTTGTCCAGGACGGGCAGGAGGGACGAGATCGTGTCGTCGGTGACCAGCCTTCGTATCTGCTGCCGCTCCTTCGCCATGCGCTGGCGGTAATTGTAGAAGTCCGCCCGCGCCGCCGCCAGCTCTCCCTCGAGTTCGGCGACGCGCTCCCTCAGCGCGCTCTCCTCGGAAGGAGAGGAAGGAACCGTCTCCGGGTCGGCCCCCCCCTCCTCCCTCAGGACCCCGTCCTCCAGGATGTACTCCTTCACGCGCCCCTCCGACTCCGGATGCGCCTCGACATCTCCTTCACCGCTGCCGGGTTCGAGCTCCTCCCGAATACGGTCGTCCATCACGTCATCATCTCCCAACCAGGGCTTTCGGCGGCGCGGAGGCCGGTTCCACACCGTCCCCCCTCCCCGCCGGGCCCGTAATCGAACCGCCTATTCCTCCGCTTCCTCGTCCAGAGCGCTCGCCAGGGACTCTAGAACGGAGATGGAGCGTTCGTAATCCATCCTCAGGGGGCCGATCAGGCCCAAAACCGCCTTTTGCTGCCGAAGTCGGGCAGGGATGAGGATCATGGAGCTCTCCTGCATGCCCTCCGTCTCGTTCTCCTCTCCGATCGAGACGTTCAGCGCCTCGCTCTTCCGGCACTTCTCGATCATGTCGGCCAGGGGCTTCTCCTGCTCCAGCAGGGAGAGGACCGCCTGAAGCCGCGACAGGGTCTGGAAGTGCGGCAAATTCAGGATGTGCTTGGCCCCGCTGCTGAAGAAACGATAGTTCTGCACGGTCAGAAACTCGTCGAGCTCCCTGATGGCCGACCGGCAGGCCGTCTCGGCGTCCTCGAGGCCGCCCTGCACGTACTGGAACAGCACGTCGCGCACGTCGCTCCAGGACCGGCCCGACGCGACGGTGTTGATGCGCCGGCTCAGCTCCTCGAGGAGTCCGGGCTCGACCTCGCTGGGGAGGTCGAACTGCGAATGGTGCACCAGCCCGCCCTTCAGGACGATCAGGGCCAGGATGTGGGTCCCCCCCAGCGGCACGAGGTCGATATGCCAGATCTCCGCGTCGTCGAGCCCCGGGACCGCCGCGACCGCGACGCACTTGGTGAGACGGGCCAGTAGGTGCGTGACGTAGGTCAGGAGCCCCTCCACCCCGCTGCGGCGCCCGGCCAGTTCCCGATGCCAGGTCTCGGCCTCGCTGGGACGGCTCCGGGCCCGCGCCGTGACGGAATCCACATAGACCCGATAGGCCTTGGCCGTCGGCAGCCGGCCGGAGGACGTATGGGGCTGATAAAAGTACCCCATCTCCTCGAGATCCGCCATCTCGTTGCGTATCGTGGCGGGACTCAGCCCGCGGATGTACTTCTTCGTGATGGTCCGGGATCCGGCGGGCTCCCCCGTCTTGATGTACTCGTAGACCACAGCGAGGATGATCCCCAGCTGCCGCTCCGTCACCGCCCATCACCTCCACGCAATTACTATCGTCAATTAGCACTCTTTAACGACGAGTGACAACACCTCTTTCACACGGTCAAGATTAGCAAGGGACGCCTTAAATGTCAATACAAGTCAGAGGGGGAAACTACGGATTTTCCCGCCGTCCTTCCCAAATCCTCCTCGAAGGAGGGGCCCGGCCCCTCATGGAGAGCGTCGGGCCGAATCGTGAACGGGGCGGGCCGGGGAAAGGGCCTTGCGGGGACGGCAGCGAGCGGGGCGGCCATAATGAAGCATCCTGATGACGTATAATGTAGAAAAAGCCTCTTTGTCATTCCGGGTTATCGACGAGAGCTTTTGCGGAGAGGGGCGTTTTTCCGCGCACCCGGCGTTCGGGGAGAGAGTTCAAGGGCATCGAGCCTGAAAGTCCAAGTCTGGAGGTTTATCCCGCTCATGAGAAAAACAACGCGCCTGCTGTCCGGATTGTTTGTCCTGTCCTTCGCCTTGCCGGCCCTGTGGGGGGCCGCGGCGCACGGGGCGGTCGTCGACGACCCCATACACCCTTATCCGTCGAACTACCACTACCAGCTCCGGGACGTCAGCGGCTCCAGGGACGGGCACACGATCGCGGGGGCCCAGTGGTTCGCCACGAGCATCGAGAATTGGTTCTGGAGCTACTACAATCGCGACGACGCCACCCACATCCGTTACCTGCGCACCCGGGGCGGAGAGGCGCCTGAGGTTCCGATCGTGACGTCGGCGGATCTCCTGTACGAGTACAACCACGTCTACATCGACGAGCCCCAGCCCTATCCGGTGTCGTCCCTCTACGATCCCCACATGGACCCCCTCGAATCCCTCTTTCTGGTGATCCCGGAGGGCCGCGGCGACCTGAAGATCCGCCTCGCCAACGACCGGGGGCACCATTTCCCGTGGACCGCCCCCGAATCCAACGACGTCGTATCGCGCGATGTCATGGAGGATATCCTGATCAACGACCTCCCGAACTACAACGTGCAGGCGACGCCCAAAAGTCCTCAGCGCGTCGCGCCCCGAAACTCCATGGAACAGACGTTTCGTTTCCTTGCCGCCGAGACGGACAACTACGGCAGCGTCGCGGGGCACGCGACCTTCCGCCAGTCCGTGAGCCTCGACCTGGGCTATACGGGCTACAGGGAGTCGATCAAGATCCCTCTGGTCGTCGCCAACGTCCACGACGGCCCCGCCTCCGATCCCGGCAACGAGCTCTACTTCGACATGACCATCCGGGAGACCAGCGGGGACCTCAGCGGGAGCTACGTCAGCGGCGACGTGATCGGAGACGTGATCACCCGCACGAAGTTCCGTTGGGGCGTGTCCGACAATATGACGCGCAATCTCGGGACCCTCTTCATCATGACCCCCTACGGGGGGCGGATGCCCACCTACACGCTGCTCTCCCGCATCACGAACCGCACCGGCACCCGCTACCGCGTCCAGCGATACGACACCCTGGACGTCCCCGCCTCGGACGACCTGATCGGCGGGCGGAGCCCCAGGGACCTGAAGCCCCTTCACTGGCGTTACGATCTCACGCCCGACCTCTACGGCAGCCTGCCCGCATATTTCCTGCTGGACGAGCAGAGCCAGGTCGCTCCGGGGCTGGTCACCGTCTACGAGAACAGGATCGACACGACCTACGGGTCCAGCGAGTCCTTCCGCCTCTATCCGTTCTCCAACGAGGGGAAGAAGTACGACCTGCGCCTCTTCTACCGCCGGATCGGCGGCATGACGCGGCTGGGCCGGGTCTATTCGTCCTTTACGGGGAACCGATACCGCTGGAGGGCGACGGCCTTCGACATGACCTTCGCGGATGTCGTCAAAAACGAGACGAACACCGAGCGCGAGCTCACCCTGCTGATGGGCAAGCCCCCCGTCATGCCGAGGGGAGGATACGGCTTCGGCGGGGTGTCGGACAAGTACATCAAGGCCGAAGCCCTGAACTCCTTCGAGATCGCCTCGCTCGTCCCCGCGGGCCTGGTCTCGATGGACCGGGAGATCGTCTCCCGGGACGCCTCCGGAGACATCGTATCCCGGGATGTCCCCGCTCAGATCGCCGTGCTGCCCGTGCAGATCCGCCTCTGCATCCCCCGGCAGGAGCAGCTGCTCGTCGGGCATTGGGAGGATCTGGAGCAGGCCACGGAAGCTCAGCTTCTGGAACGCTTCGCCCGATTCGGAACGGTGTGGGTACGATCCGAGCAGACCAACGAACGCGACATGAACCTCTTCTCCGCCATTGGAAACCGTGGGGCGGACCTGAGGGAGTGCGTGCGCGCCTTCATCCATGACGACTGTCTCTACCTGGACCTGATCGTCCTGATGGCGGACGCCAAGAGCCCCAAGGCTCAATATACCGCCTACTGCGAGATCGTGAAGGACGACGGGGTTCCCTACGTCCTCCTGGGCGACGGCGCTGCGGACGGGAAATGGAACCTGAGCTTCTACGTCGCGGCGGCAGGCGCAAATCCCCAGCCGGGCTACCCCGAGTCGGGAGACAAACGGCCGAGCAGGGAAGAGGGCGGCGGCGGGTGCAGTGCCTGGGGATTTCCCCTCGTATCCCTGGCCGGGGCTGCGCTGTTTCTTTGTGGACGCCGCAGCAGGCAGTGAGGGAGGACGGAGGCATAGGCCCCAAGCCGCAGAAAGGACGGTGACGCCATGAGCCTTTGGGAGAAGTGGGAGCGGGAAAAACTCCGCAAAAAGGGCTTCCGCGTTCGCGAGCCCAAGGATGTCGAAATTCACGCATCCTATATGAAACCCAACATTCGAAAGCAGATCGCCATTGTCCTGCTGGCCTGCATCGGGTGTCTCCTTCTTGTGCTCTCGGCGATGCTCACGGAGATGATGTTTACGGGAAGAGGATGGTCCAACACCTACATCGTGAGACTCTTCGCGACGATGCAGCAGACGCGGGAGCGCATCTCCTCGCAGAATCCCTGAGTAAAGGACAAAGGCCCGGCCTCTCTTCAAGAGGGGCCGGGTTTTCTACGCAAAGCGAAGATTTGCTTTCGCGCTTACAGCGCAGCAACATTATCTCAGATCGACGACAAGAACAATGACAAGATAGTGTCAATAGCCAGAGAAAAAGTCACCCCTAAGTGTTCAGAGAAAGAGTCACCCTCGAGTCACTCTGCGCAGGGGTAGAGAGGCCATTTTTCCTGAAAGATTGCTTCCAGGGGTGGTCCGGGGCAGGCTTGTAAGCTTTCAGAGGCTTGCCCTTATTTTCTTTTGTCGCATAGCTCGGAGCGGCACGCTCCGCCTTCTCGACCTCCTTCAGCTCGATACGCCGGCTCTTGTAAACGGCCCATATCTTCCCTGAGAGAGTCTCCCGGACCTCCACATCGGAACGGGCCATAGAGGCTTTCTCAGGGGAGCTGGGGGCATAGGTTCGTCCTTTGTAAGAAATGCTTCCGCTGCAATCCGTCTTACGCATCTCCCGGTGAGCGAAAAGGAAATCCACATCGACCCTTTCCGCAGGCTCAACGTAAGCGCTCTCCTGTTCTGCGGGCAGAACCGCAAACTTCTCGTTGTGCTTTGCGATGAGCCTGGGCAGGACATTGTTGGCGCCGTCAATATCCGTGACACCAAGGAGCCTCAGCTCACCGGGCAGTCTGTCCTGCATGGTGTTCCAGAGACGTTCCACGCGTCCCTTCGCCTCGGGCGTGAGCGCGAAGATCTGGCCTACGCCAAGTTCTTTCAACCCCTGCCCGAAGTTGCTCAAAGGCCGTTGTTTTCCCTCTTCTTTCTCCTCCTCGGATAACTCTTGAGGAGAACGGAATATCGTATGCCTGTCACTGTAAATCTCCATGGGCAGTCCATAGTGCTCCAGTCCTATGCCCAGAGCGGTCACGTAGCCTGCGGTGCTCTCGTTCTTCGTGAACCAGGCGCCAACGACCCGTCCCGTGGCGTCGTCGATGTAGGCGTGGAGGGTGGCATATCCCTTACCCTTGCCGAACCACTCGAACTTCGAGGCATCGGTCTGCCACAACATGCCCGCAGCCTCCTTCCTGGGACGGGCCCGGTGGAGTTTTGCTCTGCGCCTGACGCTCTTCTTGCTTCTGAACCCCTCGGCGCTCAGAATGCGCACGACGCTCGAGCGGCTGATGTCTATGCCTTCGGCCTCCTTCAGGCAGTCGGTGAAATGGGAGAAGTTGAAGTCGTGATACTTTTCCCGGTAGAGGCGGAGCACGTCATGGCGAATCCACTCTCCTATTCTGTGCTGGGGGCGCCTGTCCCGGTTACCGTGAATGAGGCCCATTTCGCCTTGAGCCGTGTACTTCTTCCTGAGCCTGATGATCTGCCTCCGACAGAGGCCCATAAGCAGACGGCCAGCTCTCTGCGGCTGTAAGCCGCAGATGCTGTGCCGGTCGCTTACGTCGACACGCGGCATAGTTGCCGCGTTGTCGACGCAGAGGGTTTATAGCCTCGGCTGTAAACCAAGACCTTGATGCGCTTGATCTCTTTTTGCGACAATGTCACTCGCTCCTGCTCCATGCCGATATTATCCAAAAAGACCTATCGTACGGGGGGGGACATTTTCTCTGACTACTTATAGGGTGACATTATCACGGATCAACGACAGAACAATGACAAGATAGTTGACAGAATCATGAGGGGCGGCTATACTTGCTCCTGTGTTTCGGGGCGGATAGTTCAGCGGTAGAACACCTGCCTTACACGCAGGGGGTCACAGGTTCGAACCCTGTTTCGCCCACCAATGAAAAGCGGGGTCGTAGCTCAGTCGGTTAGAGTGTCGGCCTGTCACGCCGAAGGTCGCGAGTTCGAGTCTCGTCGGCCCCGCCATTTTCAGTTGTTTTTCGTTTATGAGGCGGGATAGCTCAGATGGTAGAGCAGCGGACTGAAAATCCGCGTGTCCCCAGTTCGATTCTGGGTCCCGCCACCAGGTAGGAGCAAATGCGGAAGTAGCTCAGGGGTAGAGCACAACCTTGCCAAGGTTGGGGTCGCGGGTTCAAATCCCGTCTTCCGCTCCAAGAATGCCAAGGGTTCAGGAGATTTTCCCCTGAACTTTTTTTATTTTTTTTGAAGCGCCCTTGAAGCAAAAACAAAAATAGCGGGGCCCCGAAGGGCCCCGTTTTACATCAGCGTCGCAATCCCAGTCTTCAGGAACTTCGGCAGGATATCCCACCCCAGCACGCCGGTGAGGACGGCCAGGAGCCCCAGCAGGACCAGGAACCCCAGCGCGATGGACCTCAGGCGGTGCGAGGCGTCGTCCACCCTCTGGACGGACTCGGTCAGTGTGGCGATGGCCTCCTGCATCTGCGCCATGCGCTCCTCCTGGAGCCCATCGTGCTTCTCAATCGTCTCCACGCGGGTCTGCAATCGGTCCAATAGCTTAAGGATGTGCTTCTGGTTTACCGCGGTCCGTTCCACGCTCTGAGCCAACTCCCATACTTTATTTTCGTCCATCACTCCACCCCCGCGGTGCGGGCCATGTCGTTCAGGCGGTTCATCCACCCCTCCAGATGTACTTTCTGCCCGGGATCCCTGGCGACGATCTTCTCGTAGTACGCCTTGCGCTGCGCCACGATCTCCGCCGCCAGCGTCTTCGGCTCCAGGCTCTTCAGCGCCGCGAAGGTGCGGGGCCCGAACTTCCCGTCGATCGCCAGGTCCACGCCCAGAGCTTTGCACGCCCGCTGGAGAATCCAGGCGAAGCCGCCATGGTTGATACTGACGTCCAGGCAACAAAGCGACACCGGCCAGCGCAGCTCTCCCCAGCCGTAGCGCTCCCAGAAGTTCTTGCGGTAAATCGCCTTCGCCTCGTCCGGCGTCAGCTTGCAGATATCGGCGTGCTTCACCACGCCCGAGGCATGGGCGCACTTCAGCGTGGGGATGGTGATGCCGAACGCCGTCGGCCCGCCTTTGTCGTGTCTGGCGTAGGGCTTCAGGACGGGGACGCCCTCCACGTCGTCGAAGTTCCTGCCGCCCTCCCACTTGAGCGAGAAGGCGATGGCCATCTTGAAGTCATCCTTGGGGGTCGGCGCCGGCTTCTCCCGCTCGAGCCCGTACCGCTCGCTCAGCTCCGCCAGGCGCTCGTCCAGGGACTTTTGCTCGCCCCCAGCGGCGGCCTTCACCTCGACGAGGGGCGCGTCCATGACCGCCGTCAGCTTCTCGGTGCGCTCCGGCGTCAGCTCCACATCGTCGAACTTCCAGTCCGTCAGCCAGTTCAGGCGCTCGCAGATTTTGTCCACCATCCAGCCGATCACGAGGCCGTCGGCCCACTCCGCCCACCAGGGGAGGACCAGCATCTCGTCCACCTTCGCCACGACGGCCGCGCGCTTCTCCGTGCCGGCCTTCCCCTTCAGGTTCTTCTCCGCCCAAACGACCTGCTCCAGTACCCACGTCTTCATCTTCTGCCACATCTTGATCATCCTCCTTAAAAGAATCGAGCGGCCATTACCTGGCCGCCCGTGTGCTTATTTCTCCTCAGTCCAGCCACTTGGAGATGCGGCAGACGGTATAGCCGGATTCCCCATAACTGGGGCAGAGCCCGAACAGCCCCATGTCATCAGGACGAATGGTCCACCTGCTATCGTAGTACTCTGGGTTCGCCCTAATCTGCGAACTCATCCCGTAGGGGCTTGTTCTTGTTTTGCCTGGGTTCTCGACCGTTTCCTTTACCAGCCCCAAGAGTGCCAGATCGATCCCCAGATATGGGTTGTAACCTCGCTCGATATCGATCGGGCAATGCCACTCGCTATTGGAAACCGCCAGCGTCGTCGGAAGGGTTATCATGTTGTTCATCTGCGGCGTCCAGAGCCGAATCTCCGTGAACTCCGTCGACGTGGCGCTCCACTCCAGCCCGTCCACGACCATGCCGTATTCGTACCCCATCTTCTTAACATGAAAAAAACCAAAGAAGCCGCGCCAGTGCATCGAACCCGTTATAGTATTTGCCTGCCCCGCGCTAAAAACCCCCGCCGTTTTTAGGCTGGCCTTTTCCGCCGCCAGCAAGTCCAAAAGGAGTCGCCGCTCGTAGATGGTCCAATAGTGCCATTTGGGATCGATATTTTTCATGGCCTGTATAAAACCACTATATGTCCCGCCCGCTTGGACCCCAGGCGTAGAACAGTAGGCTTTGTGCCCATTGTCGTCGATATACTTCTCATGCGGCAAACACGTCCCATGCAGGAACCCGTTCGGGCTTCGTGCGAAGGCGGGGTCCAGGAACCAGCCGTCACCGGTCTGTCGCGAGGCGCTGAACCAGAGATCGACGACCATATCCCCGTCGTCGTTGTCGTAGATACGGCACTTCTCCCAGCACGGGGGGATAAATGCCATCTCGCTCTTGACCTCCGGTTTCTCCTGCGAGATGACAACGTTCTGTTTTACGAACGCATAGAGGGCGTGCGTGTCCCAGTATCGTTGGGGAATATGCACGACATTCCCCTCTGGGTCGATGTTGTACACAAAGGGGCGGTTATACTTCTTCGAGAATATCCGCCGCAGCCCGAAGATCGGGTCGGAGTACTCCGGCCGCAGGCCGAACCGCACGGGGACAGCCCAGGGGGTATAGGTCCCGTCCGTCGTCCGCTGGCGCCCACGCGCAAAGAAGTCCACTCCAAGCGCCGTCGCCAGGTTCAGCCCTGTCGCTGTGTGGAAGGTCAGGTCGTCAGTCCCCTGCGCGTTGTAGATGGTCGTCGCGAACGTGCTGTCCGTGCTGATCTGCCAGTCCCCCTTGTCGAAGTTCCCCGTCCCCGCCAGAACCTTCGGGGACGACATTCCGAGCACGGGGTTTACGGCGGAGGTCTCGGACCCATCCGAGGGGACCGTCATGATCGGCGTGGCCAGGATCCCCGCCGGGAACTGCACCATCGTCCGGAACATGCACGGGGCGCTCCAGTGCGACCATCTGCCCTTGCGATCCTGATACCGAATCCTGGCGTAGTACACCGTGTCCTGCATCAGATATGGGGAGCCGCCCGGCTTCAGGGGCACTTGGAACACCGGCGTGCCGCTGAACTCCTCCTTGTCGTAGACCGGTGCGGCAAAATCGTTCGTCTTCGCGATCTGGATGTGCTTTTGGTACATCCCCACGTCGTACGGATGCGCGTAGGGGGTCCCGACGATCTGCGGGACTTGGTTGATGTTGGTCTCGCCGTTGGCGGGGGAGATGATCGACGGGCGGACCGGCAGCCCCTCCCACTGATCCTTGGTGAGGTGGTACGCCTCCGTCACCTTGCCACCCTCGACCTTGCCGCCCTGGATGCCCTTGAGGTCGTTGTGCGGCGTCTTCTTGATGAGAAGGATGACTTCCTCCTCGTTGATCGTCCCGGTGCCGACCACCACCCAATCCCCATCCTTGCGCCCGTAGGTCTTGCCGTCGTGCGGGGCGTCGAGGATGCCCGCCTGCGTCTGCGTCGCCCCCGTGTCCTCCCACTTGTCGTGGTTCCAGATCCAGATGCTACTCGTCGAGGAGACAACGGCGTACGCACCGGGCATGTCGGTCGGGTGCGCGGCTTTCAGCTCGTCGGGCGTCGCGAACGGGCCCCGGTAGTAGATCAGGGTCAGGAGCGTCGGCACGGGGTCCCACCGCGCCATCCTCCGTCCGTAAAGTTTCCCGTCCAGCGGGGCCTCCTCGATGCCCCCTCCGCTTCCGCCCCCAACGTCTCTCGGCAACAATGGCATGCTATTCTCCTTTCTCCGTGAAGGGTTCGACCTTCACGTAAACTTCCGTATCCTTGTCCGCCTCGAAAGTGAGGTATGCGGACATGTCCCACGGGTAGCGCGACGCGTGGTTGTTCTGCGGATCGACGGCGATGGGCTCCGCCCGGTCCCCGACGTACATCCGCACCAGCCCCTTGGGCGCCATGACGGAGAGCTCGATCGTCTCCGCATAGGGGAGCTTGTAGACGGTCGGCGTCCCGGCCTTCACCACGAACTCCGTGTACCCGAACCCGCGCGCCGGGTCTCGGAGGACGTGCGGTTCCGGGCTTACCAGCGTCAGCCCCAGCATCTCGTGGGGGACAAAAAACGGGAGAGCTTTTTGCTCTCCCGGCTGCCACGAGATATAGTGCTTGTCCGGAAACGTGATTCTCGTTTCCGTATCGTTACGATACGTTGGCATCGCTTGCCTCCTTTCAACAAACGAGGCGGCCTACTGCGGCCGCCTCACCGTCCCCGTTTATGCCAGATCAGCTCCCAGGGGCTCCAGTCCGGCTCACCGTTTGTCCAGCGGACGAAGGTCTTGTACCACCTCAGGAGCTGCACGCTCGGCAGTCCGAAGGCATATCCCCCGGCCTCCACCATGTTCTTCACCACCCGCTCGGCCTCGACGTCCTCTCCGTCCCAGATGTCCACCACGGCTTTGGCGCCGCTGTCGATGGCCTTTATGAAAGCGCTGCCTGCCTCCAGAGCGGGACTGGGGCGGAACTTCCCGGCGCCGCCCAGCAGCGTGGTCCCCGAGGCAATGTCCCGCACTATCGGGAACATGGAGCTTGCCGACAACAGCGTCCCCCGCATCAGCCACTTCCCGACGGACTTGTCGTTGTCATCGTCGCCGCCCAGGGGGGCACGCCCCTTCACCAGGTCCTCCAGCGCGGACTGCACCGTGAACATCATGAAGCAGAACGCCGCCAGCTTGACTTTGCCGGGGATCCCCTCGCGCCTGGCTTGGATCATCTGCTCGTGAAACATCTGGTACAGGGATCCGAACGCGCTGTAGTACATCGTGAACAGTCGCCGCGTCGGCCCGCCGCGCTGCACCTGCGCCAGGTCCTTGGCGGCCCCCGCGTTGTTCGTGGTCCGTACGACGTAATTGGCGTAGTCCACGGCTTTCCGCTGGTCGTTCCATCGGGACACCCCCTTCTCGTAAGCTGCGTGCCATACGGGCAAGGACACTGCCATGTCCGCCCACCCCAGCGCCACATACAGAGCCGCCTTTGCCCCGCTCAGAGCGCGCTTCCTCGCTCCGCTCCGCTCCAGATCCAGGGCCGCGCGGATATTCCGGTCCGTACCGTTGATACGATCCGCCAGCTCCGGGGAGAGCGTAAAGGCGAAGTCCCGGTACTTTGAATCCCAGAACCCCCTCAGTGTCAAGGTGTTCAAAACGGCAGGAATGACACGCCGAAGCCCCAGCTTCCAGGCCGCGGGTACCAAGCTCACGGTCTGCCCCACGGAGGAAACCATATTCAGCCCAAGCTGTACCGCTGCGGCGTTCCCCATCGCCTTGCTGAACACGCGATCGGCCTTGTCCGTCGGGGTCGACGGCGCCGCCAGGCTTTGGATCCACGGGCTGAACTGCTCGAACCCCGCCCGTCCCACCGCGTGGGTCAGTAGTCCCCTCACGGCGTCGTCATGGATCAGCTTGTAGAGGTCCCGCACCGCCTCGCGGTGCGTCAGGTCGTGGACGACGTTCGCCGTGTGCTCGGCGATTACGTCCAGGGACAGCAGCAGCTGCCTCGGGGCGACGCGCTCCACGCGCTCTTTGGTGTGCCCCTTGCGGGTCCCCGGCCGGTGCGTCTGGTCCTCATAGAGCGCTTTCACGCTCTCCTGCTCATTGTGGACAAACGCCGTCCAGTCCGCGTTGGCGTCGAACCGGACGGGATAATACCCGCCCCGCAGCACCTTCCCCGAGGCGGTCCGCACGGGCGTCGCCTCCACCTTCTCCGGCGCGGCGCCGTTCAGGCGCTCCTCCAGGGCCTCGATCTCCGGCCAGAACGTGTCGAGGTAGTCCCACACGTCCTGACAAAAATCCCACATCTCGTCCGTTGCCAGGCGCTCAAAGATGGCCTCGGCCACCGCCTTGCCCGCCTCGTACTCGGCATAGTACTGCACGTCGTCCGCGGGGCGTTCCGTGGAGCCCA
>NZ_CAUUGJ010000043.1:0-17061 GCF_963544685.1 uncultured Fretibacterium sp.
CGCAGTTCCAGAGGTCCTGAACGCTCACGAAACGATAGCCGCGTTCTCCGAGCCCGCGCAGGATCTCGGGCAGCGCTTCTGCGGTCGCGGGGACCCCCGAGTGCATCAGGACGATGGCGCCGGGGGAGGCCTTGCGCAGGACGAAGGCCGCGATCTCACCGGCCGATTTTCCCGTGTAGTCGGCGCTGTTGATGTTCCAGAGCCCCAGGCGCATGTCCATGCGCCGCATGGCGTTGAGGATCTTCAGGTTGTAGGAGCCGCCGGGCGGCCGCATGAAGCGGGGTTTCCTGATCCCGAGCCCCTCGATAACCTCGTTGCACCGCTCCGTCTCCCTCATGATCTTCTCCACCCAGAGTGTGTAGAGCTTCGGGTGCGTGAAGCTGTGGTTCTCCAGGTCGTGACCGGCCTCCTGGAGCGCCAGGGTGATGCCTGCATAACGGTCGGCGAACTTGCCCACCAAAAAGAACGTCCCGTGGACGCCGAACGGCGCCATGGCGGCCATCAGTTCCTGCATTCCGTGTTCCCGCGGCCCGTCGTCGAAGGTCAGGGCGATCTCCCGGACGAAGGGGTCCCCGGAGGCGATGCCCCATCGGGCCCTTTCGGTGTTGAGGGGGCCCCATTCGAGACAAAGAAACAGTGCGATGCCAGCCAGCAGGGCGGGGCGTCGCGATCGGTTCAAACGGCATCAGTCCTTTCAGGGCATTTCTCGTCTGCTTTTCCCGACGCGTCGGCCCGGCGTTCGGAGATCTCTTTCGATCCTCCGTCGGGAAAATCCCTCATACGGGGCCGGACCGAAATACTATAATACACCTTGATGCCCCAAGCCGTTCCTCCGGTGCGGAAAAAGGGCGGCAAAGGAGGGACGCGCGGGGCCGTGCGCTGCGGCGGGGGCGGAGAAGACGCCGCTATGGCCGTCCTGAGCTTTGTTGGGGTTTGGAAGTCATGATTTTGACGAGTTGGGGGAGGACACCATGAGACCTGATCGAGAGACTGCGCTCCGTATTCTAAGGAAACACAACAAGGACGAGACGCACGTTCGTCACGCGCTGGCCGTCGAGGGGACCATGCGCCACTTCGCGCGCAGGGCCGGCGCCGACGAGGACCTCTGGGGCGTCGTCGGCATTCTGCACGACATCGACTGGGAGATGACGTCCGACGCCCCGGAACGCCACTGCCACCTGGCGCCGGAGCTGCTCCGCGAGGAGGGGATCGACGAGGACATCATCCACGCGGTCCAATCCCATGGCTATGGCATCTGCACGGACGTCGAGCCCGCCAACGACATGGAGCGGACCCTCTTCACCATCGACGAGCTCACGGGTCTGATCATCACGGCCGGGCTGGTGCGCCCCTCGCGCTCCCTCTCCGACCTGGAGCTCAAATCCGTCAAGAAAAAATGGAAGGATAAGGCGTTTGCGCGCGGGGTCAATCGGGAGATCATCAGTGCCGGAGCCGAACGGATGGGGCTGCCCCTCGACACGGTGATCGAGGAGACGATCCTGGCGCTGAGGCCCATCGAGAAGGACGTTGGGCTCTGATTCCAAATGATACGTCGTTGTTTTTGCTCGCCTTGCTTGATGTACCTCTTTGTACGCCCGGTGAAGAACCCGATGAACCCCCTGAGCTCGAAAACGCAAATCAGAGATTTGCTGTCTCGCTCATAAGCGACCAACTCGGCTCGTACTTCGCCGGTTGTCTGCTTATCCGCTGGGGCCTGCAAAAGCCGCCTGGTCTACAAATAGTTTTGAAATGGAATCGGCGGGGGCGTCCTTCCGTAGCTTTGCCCTTGCCCGGGGCGGCGGGGGCGGGTAGTCTGTAAAAACTTTACGACAGATATCAGTTATGACGAAGGGGACGATGTCGATGACAGTCAGGATCGTTTTGGCGGACGACCACCCTCTGACGAGGGCGGGCATTGCGGAGTTTTTGCGGCGGGAGAACTCGCTCGATCTCGTCGGGGAGGCGGAGGATGGGGTGAAGGCCTGGGAGATGATCCGGGAGCTCAAGCCCGACGTGGCCCTGCTGGACATCAGGATGCCGGGCATGGACGGCGTCTCGGTCGCGCAGAAGGTCAAGGCCGAGGGGCTTTCCACGGCCACCATCATGCTGACCTCCTACGATGCGCAGCAGTACGTCATGGCCTCGCTGCGCGCGGGGGCGCGGGGGTTCGTCCTCAAGACCGTCAGCCCGAAGGAGCTCACCGCGGCGATCGCGACGGTCTCCAAGGGGGGGCTTTACCTGGACCCCGAGGTCGCCTCGGTCATGGGGGAGCGGGACTTCGACCCGGAGCAGCTCTCCGCGCGGGAGCGTGAGGTCCTCCTGCTGGCGGCCAAGGGGCTCTCCAGCAAGGAGGTCGCGAGCCGCCTCTTCATCAGCGAGCGCACGGTTCAGACCCACCTGGCCTCCATCTACGACAAGTTGGGCTCCAAGAACAAGACGGAGGCCCTGCTGCTGGCCCTCAAGTACGGGGTCGTCACCCTGGAGGAGCTCCTGGAGGACGAGAAGTAGGGGGCACGCCTCATGCTGAAGCGGGTCCGCAAAACCGTTTTCAACTCGCTGAGGCCGAAGAACCACTTTTTGGCCTTTCTGTTGTGCGCCCTGATCCTGCCCTCCGTGGCCGTCATCCTGCTGGCGGCCTTCGCCCTGGTCAGTCAGGAGAGGGCGATGGAGGCGGCCGTGCGGTCCTACGTTCAGGACCTGGCCGAGAGCACGGCCTATCGGCTGGGGTCGAACGTCCGGCTCTGGGAATTTCCGCTGGAGTACCTGGGGGACGCGGCTCGGTACAACATCTTCTCCTGGGGGCCGTCCATCCCGGGCTGGGTGGCGCACATCGGCGCCGACGGAAAGATCATCACGGCCTCGCCCGGCGCCATGAATATCGCGGCCATCTGGCACGACAACCTCCCGATCGGGACGGCGACCCGCGTGGAGGACAAGCAGGGGGCCCAGTACACCCTGGCGATCTACCCGGTCAGCCGGGGCCAGGGGTACGTCGTCGCCGCGGTCTCCTGGGACCAGCTTCTGGGGGGGCTCGTCACGGCGGGGCGCCTGTGGCCGGTCCTGATCGTGCTGATGACCCTGGGCAGTTTCTGGGCCATCCGCCTGCTCTGGAGCCGCCTCGTCTCCCCTCTTCAGGCTCTCGTCGCCGAGATCGACGACCTCCGGGTCGGGAAGGACATCCCCAATCGCCTGGGGCCGGGGTCGGTCAAGGAGATCGAGAGCGTCCACAGCGCCCTGATGCGCTTCGCTCAGGCGGCCGTGGAGCGCGACAAGCTGCGCAACCGCTACGTGCGCGACATCGTCCGGGTTCAGGAGAAGGAACGGATGGACATGGCGCGGGAGATCCACGACGGGCCCTTGCAGGATATCACGGCGCTGCTGCAGCAGATTCACATGTCCCTCGAGGAGGAGGCCCCCCAGACGCGCATCAAGAAGACGGAGCTTCTCGCCAAGTCCGTCGTCCGGGAGCTGCGGGGGCTCTGCGACGAGCTGGCGCCGCCGTGGATGGACCTGGGGTTGTCTCAGGCCCTGACCGAGCTGGCGGAGAGGCTCTCGCAGAATTACGACATCCGGGTCGCCGCGGACATCGACGAGGGCATAGACCTGGAGCCGGAGCAGACCCTGGCTTTTGTCCGCATCTTTCAGGAGGCGGTCTCCAACGCGGTCCGGCACGGAAATGCCACGGAGGTCCAGGCCCAGGTCTGCGAAAAGGATGGAAGGATCATCCTGGACATTCAGGACAACGGCAGCGGTTTCGATGCCGAGGTGGACCATGAGGTCCTGAGGCTCGAGGGGCATCGGGGGCTCGCCAACATGACGGAGCGGATGTCCCTCATGGGGGGGCGTCTGGAGGTCCGTTCGAGGCCTGGCGAGGGGACTCGCGTCCTGTGTCTCCTGCCGAAGGGCGCCGTTTCGCCGGCATAGGGGGAATACAATACGATGAGGATACGTTTCTGGGGCGCTGCGGGCGAGGTTACGGGGTCCTGTTACGAGGTGGAGTGCGGGGATCGTCGCTTCCTCGTGGACTGCGGCGTCCACCAGGGGGCGAACGAGGACGAGCGGAACCGGGAGCCCTTTCCGTTCCCCGTCGAGGGGCTGGACGCGGTATTTCTGACCCACGCCCACATGGACCACTCCGGGCGCATCCCGTATCTCGTCCGAAAGGGGTTCGCGGGGCCCGTCTGGACGACGCCCGCCACGGCCCGTCTGGTGGAGATACTCTGGAACGACTCCGTCCGTCTGATGAAGGAGGAGGCGGAGTGGCGGACCCGCAAGGCCGTCCGCCGGGGGCTGCCGCCGGTCGTTCCTCTCTACGACGAGAAGGACGTCGATAAGGCCCTGAAGCTCCTGAGGCCGACGGATTGGGATACGGAGACCGCTGCCGTGGATGGCGTGTCCTTCTCCCTGCACGACGCGGGGCATATCCTGGGAAGCTCCTCCATCGCCTTCAAACTGCGCGAGGGGGACAGGGCGACGCGCCTCGTCTTCAGCGGCGACCTCGGGCAGCAGTTCCCCGCGGTGGACCGGGCCCCCTCGGCAATCCGGGAGGCGGACTATGTCCTCATCGAGTCGACCTACGGCGACCGCCTGCATAAGGACGACGCGGCGACGCGGGAGGAGTTCCGCAGCGTCATTTTGACGGCCCTGAAGGACCGGGGCAAGGTCCTGATCCCCAGTTTCGTCGTGGACCGGGCCCAGCGTCTCCTCTTCGAGCTCTCCCTGATGCAGATCGAGGGGCTGCTTCCCGAGATCCCGATTTTCTTCGACTCCCCCATGGGGGTCCGCGCCACGGAGCTCTACCGCATGTACGGCGACACGCTCTCCGGCGAGGTCCGGCGCCATGCTGCGGCGGGGGTGGACCTCTTCTCCCCTAGGGGGTTCAAGAACGTATCGACCCCGGAGGAGTCGCAGAAGATCAACGACGTCCCCTTCGGCATCGTCATCGCCGGGAGCGGGATGTGCACGGGCGGACGCATCGTGCACCACCTGAAGCATGGGGCCTGGAATCCGAGGAACCACATCGTCTTCGTGGGCTATCAGGCTTACGGGACCCTGGGGAGGCGTATCGTCGACGGGGAGACCGAGCTTCGGATCGCGGGGGAGGACGTGATCGTCAAGGCTCAGGTGCACACGATCGGCGGGTTCTCCGCGCACGGGGATCGCGACGACCTCCTCGCGTGGGCGGGCCACTACACGACGAACCCCCTGTTTTTCGTCACGCATGGGGAGCCGAAGGCCTCCCAGGCCCTTTCCGCCGCGCTGAGGGAACGGGGCATGAGGGGAATCGTCCCGGCCTTGGGGCAGGAATTCTCGATCGAGCCGGGCGCCTCCGTTGCCACCATGGAAGCCGAAGCCAAGCCCGCCGCTGCTGCCAGGACCCCGCAGGCCGAGATCTCGGGCGTCCTGGACGACATCGAGCGGTTCCTGGAACGGCTGCGCCGGGACGAGGGCGCCCTGGCGGACTCGGAGGAGTCCAGGCGCCTTCTCCTCTCCGCCCGAACGTCGCTCGAGTCCGCCCTGCGGGGAAAGACCGCTCCCTGATCTTCCTCGCGCCATTTTCTGCCCGATGCCGGGCGGCGGACAAAATCCTCCATTGAAATATGGATGGGCGGGCAGTAAAATGAAAAATACAATATAAAGATACAATATAAATAAAGTGGGAGGAAGCATTTGATCCCACGAACTCGGAAAGGAGAGATTTGTATGTCGGAGAATGGAGCGAGTCAGGCGGGGGGAGCGGAGAAGGGGCAGACCGTGATCGTGGTGCAGGGGCAGAGCAGCGCTCTTGGAATATGCAGCATCATTTGCAGCGTCATCAGCATCTTTTTTATTGCGCTCCTTTTCGCTCCCCTGGGGATCCTGCTGGGGATCATCGCGGTTGCCAAGAAGCAGACGGCTCTGGGTATCATCGGCATCATCATTGCCGTCGTATCCCTGTTGATGTCCCCATCGTTCCAGCTGCTTCTTCTTGGAATGGGGATTCACATGGGTATGCACTGAGAGCGAGGAAGGGGCAGGAACGCTTCAGCCGTCCCCTGATCCCAAACCGACGCCGAAACCCAATCCTCGGACGAGTAAGGACAAAAGCGGCGGCGGATACGATGCGGGCCTTTCGGGAACGGCCGGGCCGATCCTTTTGCTGGCGGCTTCGCTCCTCCTGCGGCGCAGATAGATCCCTGAAAACTTGATCCCTCCCATGCGAAGGAGCGGCCCCTGTTCCCGGGGCCGCTCCTCTTGCTTCATGCTCTCGATCCCGGCGACGGAGAGACCCGTGGCGATGCCGATATTCCGGACCTCCAGCCTCATCCGGAGCAGCTTTCGTGCCGGGACATGGGATCCCCTCCTTACAAATTCTTTAAGAACCCGTGATACTCCTCCCCGTTATCCCTGTTTTTCATAAGGGCTGCAGGCCCGCGCGCGCCGCGACAAGCCATGGCCTGGCGCCTTGTAGTATAATCGTAAAATCCCGTTCGGATGGGATGGGGCTTCGAATGGCGCGTTTCGGCGGCCTTCCGGGGCTGAGGGGATCGGGTCCGTATTGATTTTTCGATTGTCGAGGTGGCCGATTTGAGACGTTTGTGTGGATTCGTTTTGTCGCTGTCGTTGACGGTGGGGAGCTGGACGGGCTTGGCGGAGGCTTCCGGTGCGCTGAGGGTCGATGAATATCTGCGACAGGTCCTTCAGACGAATCACTCCCTGCAGGCGGGCATAAAGTCCGTCGAGGCGGCGTACTACGCCGTGCTGAGCGGCGTGGCGGGGCAGCGTCCTCAGGCCGCCGTCTCGGCATCGGGGTCCTGGCTCTCGGGGCAGAGCTCGATGGGGGGGAAGGAGTCCAACGTCACCGCCGGCAGCCTGACTCTGGGACTGACCCAACGCATCGATATTTCGGGGAGCTATTCCCTGGACGAACGTCAGCGCATCCTGGGCTATGAGGAGCAGCGCGCTCAGTTCGACGCGAACCTCAATACGCTGATCGCTACGGCGGAGGAGACCTGGTGGTCGGCCGTCCTCGCGCGGGAGAACGTCGCGCTGCAGAAGGATATCCTGCGCCAGCGCTCGGAGAATCTGAGGGTGACGACGGAAAAGTTCCGCCAGCAGCTGGTCCCCAAGCTGGATGTCGTTCGCGCCGAGGCTCAGGTGGTCGAGGCGGAAAGCCTGGTCAAGGAGTCCGAGACGGCCTACCTCAACCTGTTGGCCAATCTCTCCTATATCGCGGGGGGGATGGAAGTCGTCCCGATGGAGGAGACGCTCCATGTCCCCGTCTTTGACGTGGCTCCCGACATTCAGAAGGCTCTGGAGGCCCGACCGGACGTTCGGGCGGCCCGTCTGGCGGTGGAGAGGGCCCGCGTCGTCGAGAAGCTGAAGGGAAAGGGAATGGCTCCCACCCTCGACTTCGGGGCGCAGTGGACGGCCTGGGCGGATCCAAAGCTCTCGGCAACCCCGCAGGACGGGGAGGCGATGGCGTCCCTGAGGCTGAACATTCCTATCGTCGATGGGAATCGGACAAAATATGACGTGCTGAACGCGAACAGGACGGTCGAGGCGGCGGAGCACAGCCTGGCGTCCCTCGAGGAGCAGACGCGCCGTGACCTGGCCGTGGCGATGAACGCCTGGAAGAACGCCTCCGTTGCGGAGATGGATAAAAAACGCCAGGTGGAGCGCGCGGAGGAGGAGCTCCGCATCACGGAGCTGATGTACTCGGAGGGCATGGGGGCGCAGATCGACCTCATCAACGCCCAGACGGCGTATCAGGGGGTGCGTACCCAGTACCTCAATTCCGTCAAGGAGATGTATGTCGCCCTGGTGCAGCTGCGCCGCGCGATCGGCGACTATTCCCCCGACGAGAGCGGCGATTGGCGTGAGGCCGTGGTCCGCTACGGCAAGGGGCGCCCCGTCAGCGGGGAGGTCGCCGGGAAGACGCTGCGGGATCAGCGGAACAAAGGGGCCAAGGCGACCGACAGCGCCTTGGAGAAGAAGCACTCGGATGCGCCGAAGAAAAAATCAAAGAAGAAAAAATAAATAAAAAGTAGTTTTTTGCAAGGGGAGGAGAGAGGTTTTCTCTTCCCCTTGCCTTTCCGATTTATCCCGGGGCTCCGTCATGTTATACTAACGCCGCTCTTGGGGGGGCGTCGTTCCGTGCCGAATATGCAGCGAGATGGGTTTCAGAGAGCTGGCGAGAGTTTTTTTCTCTTGCTTTTTTGTTTTTTTTGAGGGGTTTTGAAAAACTTATGGAGGCGAGCAGCGGAGACTGTGTTATCGCTTTGATTTGAGGAGGTTTGTCCATGAATTTTCATTTCATGGTCCGCAGTTTTGTTGGATCTGTTTTTGTGTCCCTTCTTTTTTCCTCCGCAGCGAGTGCGGAGTTGGAGTCCTATGGTTTTCCGCTTGCCGTGCCTCAGCGAAAACCGCAGTTTGCCGTTCAGACGGCGTCCGTTAAGGATGCGCACGGCGCCTCTTCCCGGACGACGAAGCATCGAAAAGCTCAGAAAAAAAGCATCGCCGCCCTGCTGAAGAGCTATAATTCCAAGCTGGGGCAGAAGGCCGCGTTGCAATATGCGGAGTACATCCTTCAGGCCAGTGAGAAGTTCCGGCAGGATCCGTTCGTCGTCGCCGCCATGATCGTCAAGGAATCCTCAGCGCGCCACGACGCGGTCTCCCGAGGGGGAGACTATGGATTGATGCAGGTGCGCTGGCGTGTCCACCGCAGGAGCATCACTCAGAAATACCCCCATATCAAAGATGCGAAGGCAATGCTGGACCCCGAATACAATATCTTGGTGGGGACGGAGATCCTGGCCCGTTATTGTGCGTCCGCCGACGATCTCAAAGGCGGGCTGATGCGCTACAGCGCAGGGAACCGTAAACTTGCCGAGAATGTCTTTGCCGTGCTGAAGGGACTGCAGAGCTCCTATCAGGAGCACTTGACGGCGCTGTAACCCTATAAGGGCCGTAGGCTAATCGATTCGATAAATCGGGCGGAAGGCGGGTTATCTTTTGACCGGCCAACTTCATACCCCTTGTGTATCGTTCGGTGCATGATGGCCCAATCGCATCAGTGCAGGAGACTCGAACTGGTCGGGGAGGCTATGATATCCGGTCTGTACGAGTTTTCTATCGTTCGGAGGTATACGGGCTTCCTCAGTTCGTGACAATTGCTCCCGACGGTACCGCTCCACTCCAATATCGGCGGCCATCGAATTAAAGTCGATGGCCGCCGATATTTTATTTTGGGAATCAATGTTCGGTTTCTATTATGTATATAAAGAGAATTGTGATAAATAATAATATAGCTTTAACCGTGGCTAGCCTCGGAATTAAATTCTTTACAAAGGCTGCCCCGATACCTGATAATGATAATAGACTATGGAGCGGCAGAAAGAGGGCAAAACATCGGGAATCGGCTCACTTCCTTATTTTTCGCTCGATATTCGTTTGAAGAAAAAATTTGAAGAAAGGAAAGGATGATATGGATACCTCGAATAAAGCGACCCCACGGAATTCGACAAAAAACCCCGCCGTGGCGCGGCCAGCGCATACCCTCAGCTTTTTTGGTTTTTTTGCGATTACGGCATCCATGGTCATGACGGTATACGAATATCCGTCATTCGCCACTTCCGGATTCCAACTGGTATTTTTCCTGATAGTCGGCGGCGTGCTGTGGTGCCTTCCGGTAGCCCTTTGCTCTGCTGAGATGGCTACCGTCGAAGGATGGGAATCCGGGGGCATCTATTCCTGGGTGGGTAAATCGCTTGGACAGCGTTGGGGATTTGCGGCGCTGTTCTTCCAGTGGTTCCAAATAACGGTCGGATTTGTCACCATGGCGTTCTTCATTCTGGCCGCATTGGCATACGTGTTTGACTTCAGTGCGCTGTACAATAATCCCCTTGTCATGTTTTTCGGCGTCGCCGTTATCGTATGGACGCTGACATTTACCCAGTTGGGCGGCACGAAGTACACGGAGCGCATATCCAAAATCGGGTTCACGGGCGGCATCGTGGTCCCCGTCGTTATCCTGTTCATTGGGCTGGTTGCATACTTTCTGACGGGCGGAGCATCGCAGATCACCATGAACTTCGAAACGTTGATCCCCGACTTTTCCAACGTGGACACGCTCGTGATTTTCGCCTCGTTCATCTTGGCATACATGGGCGTGGAGGCTTCGGCCTCGCACGTCAATGAGCTCAAAAATCCGACGAAGACGTACCCTATGGTTATGATTGTTTTGACGATATCGGCCATCATGCTTGATGCGCTTGGCGGACTTGCCATAGCGACGACACTTTCCTCGAAAGCCCTTGAGGGGAATCTCTCTTATGGAGTCATCGAGGCGTTCATTGCGATATTTATTACGCACTTTGGCCCTCAGTTCAATGGGCTCGTTCTGGTGGTGTCCATACTCTTGGCGCTTGGCGTTCTCGCGGAGATATCGTCATGGATTGTCGGGCCGTCCCGGGCTCTTCTGGAGGCCGCGAACGATGGCCTTCTGCCGCCGTCGTTCGCCAAGACAAACGAAAACGACATTTCGGTAAAGACCATAGTCGCTCAGGCATTGATCGTAACCCTGTGGGACGCGGTTCTCTGCGGTTCGATTGCCCTTGCCGGAGGGGCGGATTCGTCCGTCGGCTATATGACTGCGATAGGACTGACGGTAGTCATTTATCTGGTGGGCTATGTCCTGTTCTTTCTGGGATACTTCGTGTTGATACTGAAAAAAAACAATCTGAAGAGGGTGTTTCAGGTCCCGGGCGGAAGGGCCTTCAAGCTGATTGTTGCAGCCGTGGGGATGCTGATGACGATAGCGACGCTCGTCATATCGTTCTTTCCTTCATCGAAGCTCTCTGCTGCCGACAACAGGATATATCAGGGCGTACTCGCAGTATGTTTTGTCATATCCATGGCGATTCCTTTCGTTATCTATGCGAACAGGTACAGGTGGAACGGGTCGGGAACCGGTGCGGAGAGGAGCGGTGGCAGGTAGATGGCAGCTGCGGCACAGCCTGCAGGTTGTAAGGAAAAGATCAGAGAAAGGAGAAGATTATGGATAAGAAGCCATTATCGCGCAAAATGACTAGGAAGAGCGCGGGAAGGATAAGCGACGAACTTGCAGCTCTCGATGCCAGGACCCGGTATCTGACCCCCATCTTCGGTTCTGAGGCCAGTGACGTTGCGATGCCCGACAAAAAGATCAACAGAAAACCGATAGAACCGCGCATCGCCTCCGAGATGATACGCGAGTACCTGAGCATTGAGGGAAACGCGACGCAGAACCTGGCGACATTTTGTCAGACGTACATGGAGCCTGCCGCTACGCAGCTGATGGCGGAGAACCTTGAGAAGAACGCGATCGATAAGGATGAGTATCCCATGACTGCCGACCTGGAGAATCGCTGCGTCGACATCATCGGCAGCCTCTGGAACGCCGACCCCGAGGAGAAGCCGATGGGAACGTCGACGGTGGGCTCTTCGGAGGCCTGTATGCTCGGAGGGCTGGCGATGCTGTTCCGCTGGAAGAAGCTGGCGGATGCGGCAGGTGTTGACCGCAACGCGAAAAGGCCCAATCTCGTCATCTCCTCCGGGTACCAGGTGTGTTGGGAGAAATTTTGCCGTTACTGGGAGATTGACATGCGCCTCGTCCCGATCGACGAGGGGCACCTGTCGCTCAACATGGATACGGTCATGAACTCTGTGGACGATTACACGATCGGTGTCGTCGCCATACTTGGCATTACCTATACCGGAAAATACGACGACGTGTGCACGCTCGACAAGCTCGTAGGAAGCTACAACAGGAATCATCCCTCACTTCCCATCCGCATTCACGTCGACGGGGCATCCGGGGGGATGATCGCGCCGTTCCTCGAGCCCGACCTTAAGTGGGACTTTCGTTTGGAGAACGTGTGGTCGATCAGCACGTCCGGACATAAATACGGCTTGGTCTATCCTGGGGTAGGCTGGGTGATCTGGCGCAGCAAGGAGGCTCTTCCGGAGGATCTCATTTTCTGGGTGAGCTACCTCGGCGGCGAAGAGGCGACGATCGCCATCAATTTTTCGCGCAGCGCGTCGCAGATTGTCGGGCAGTATTATATGCTCATGCGCAATGGATTCGACGGCTACAAGGAGATACACCAGCGTACAATCGATGTGGCCCGCTACATGGCCGATGAAATCGGGAAGATGGGGCTTTTCGAAATGCTGGAAAAGGCCGAGAGGGTCCCGATCGTTTGCTGGAGGCTCAGGAAGGACGCCAACGTTCCGTGGACGCTTTACGACCTGGAAGACCGTCTGCGCATGCACGGCTGGATGGTTCCGGCTTATCCGATGCCGGAGAATATGAGAGATGTGGATGTGCAGCGCCTCGTTCTCCGACAGGACTTCAGCATGCCCCTGGCTATGCTTTGCATCAGGGAGATGAAGAAGCAGATCGAGGTGCTGAATGGAGCCCGGGTGGTGCTGGCCGGCGGCGCAGGCGACGACAAGGTGAGAAATGGATTTGACCACAGCGGCAGATAAGGGGCTTCGCCGGTCTTGCCCCTCTTGGATCGGGCCCCTTTTACGTGGATGAAATGACAGGGGGAAAACGCAGAAGACCCTGCAGCCTTGATGGGCTGCAGGGTCTTCCTGAATTCATTGTCGTTCAGGGACGGTTCAGGAGGCTCCGGAGTCGATGTCCGTGGAAGATCTCATGTCGTCCTTGTCCATCGTCTCCATCAAATGAATGAAGTCTTTCATGGACTGAAACATATAGTCGTCGGTCCGCCATATCATGCGGATGTCCAGGCTGAGCTGCGGAGATATGGGGATGTATTTTATCTTCATCCATTCCTCCTCTACGACATCCTTGAGAACGAAGCTGACCGCGGCCCCCTGCTGCACGAGACTCAGGATTGTAGAAAATTGCGATGTCTCCAGCAAAATACTGGGCTTTAGGTGCTCGTCCTTGAAACGATTGAACAAGATTTCCTTATGCAGGTAATCCTGCTCGAAGACCACCAGATCCTCGCTCTGAAGGTCTTCGATGGTGACGACAGGCTTTCGGCTCAGCGGGTGGCGCGGCGAAACACATACTCCCAATTCCAGCGTGAAAAGAGGAACCGCATGGTAGATCGAGTCGAAACAGCCTGACGTGCTGCAAGGCAGTATCGCGAGATCGAGTTCCCCTTCCGTGAGCAGCTCGAATACCTCTTTCCTGCCGCTACTCTCGACTCGAATCCGCACATCGGGCCTTTTACGTTTATAAGCCTCTATGACCTTGGGCAGGATAAACAGGCTCAACAACGAAGGAATTCCGATCTGCAAGATTTTACGCTCGTCACTCAGCTCGGTCATGACTCGGTTCAAACGTTCCGTTTCGCTGAGCAGAGTTCTGGACATCGTCAAAAGACGTTTCCCCGCTTCGGTCATGACCATGCCATGATGTCTTCTCTGGAACAGGATCACTCCGTACTCCTCCTCCAGTTCCCTGATCGCGCTGGAAATGGAGGGTTGCGAAATATGAAGCTCCTTCGAAGCTCTGGTAATAGTTCCAAACTGACAGACAGCCTGAAAGTATTTGAGCTGAGACAGATTCATTCCGTATATTTCCCTTCCTCGCCGAGTGCACGCAATCGATAGGTGCAGCAACAGACGATGCGCTCGTGCCTCTGTATGGGGCCGTCCGAGGGCTTCCTTCTGTCATCGTGACGCTGGTCACCGCGACGTTGGGGTCATTGAAGTCCGTAGCAGGTCAGGATGCCCGTCTCGTCCCATCTCAAAAGGAGCTTCAGCGGGCTTCGGATCTGGACGCTCGTCCTCACCGGGCGCAGGTGCTCCTCTCCGTCCGCCAGCAGGTAGTAGGTGAAACGGTTCTTGTCCGCGCTGCGGAACTCCTCCCTCAAGGCCGTGAAATCGAGGGGGGCGGTTCGCATCTCCGTTCCGGCGCCGAGGATCGGCTCCCACGTCAAACGGTCACGCTCCGAAAGGAGGGCGAGAAGAGCCGCCGACGGGCTGCGGCCGTCGGCGAGCGAGGAGGCGGCCGCCGGCTCCCCGTCATCGTTGAAGCGAACGACCCCCGTCCTCAGGTAATCCTTCAGGCTGGGTCTGATCTTCTTAGCCATGATTCTGACACCTCTCGAGAAATTCGGCCGTGACGCGCTTGTAGTCGTGCGCTCCGTTGCTTGCCGGGTCGTAGGCAAAGACGGACATGCCCAGGCTGGACGCCTCTATGAGACTGACGTTTTGCCGGACGTAGGCCGAGAAGAACAGGTCGCCGAAGAAGCTGCGAACCTCGGAAGCCACCTCGCGGGAGATGAAGATGTTGGGGTTGTGGCGGGTCATGAGGATTCCCAGGAACGCGAGTTGGGGGTTGAGGCGTGCCTTGAAGAGCGGGATGGCCTCGTTGAGAAGGCGCAGGCCGGCCAGGCTGTAAAAGCCTCCATCCATGGGGACGACCAGCAGGTTCGAGGCCGTCAGCACGTTGCGGGTGAATACGCCGAGCTGAGGGGGGCTGTCCAGCAGGATGAAGTCGTAGCGTTTGGGATCCACGAGGGCCAGGGCCTCGCGGAGGAGCGTGTCCTTTCCGATGGCGCCCTCGGGATGCAGTTCCGCCATGACCAGATCCAACGAGCTGGGGATGACGTCGACCCCCTCTTTGGAGGTCACGACGTCGTCCCAGCCGGCCTCTCTGGAGAGCAGGTCGAAGATCTGGAGCGCCCCGGGGGCGACCGAGATGCCGAAGCTGGCGCTCAGGTTGCTCTGCGGGTCCATGTCCAGAACGGCGACCCTCTTGCCCGAACGGGCCAGGCCTACGGCCACGTTCTGACACGCAGTCGTCTTGCCGACGCCGCCCTTAAGGTTGCAGAAACCTATGATCAGCAAGTGATTTCCCCTCCTCGAGAACTCCCGATTCCGGAAGAGGCGCGCGGTTATTTTCCCTGTCCGGACGGCGAAGCGTCGGGGCTGCCGGAAGCGGTGCCCTCGATATGCTTGAGAAACGCCTCGACCTCCGCGTTGGGGTGGGCGGCCAGGCTCTCCCGATACTTCGCCGCTGCCTCCTGGACGCGTCCCTGGTTGTAAAGAAGGTTGCCCTCCTTGATCAGTTTGTTGGCGGCCTGGATGGCCTCGTACTCGTTCAGGGAGGCCTCCAGCTTCCGTATCAGCTCGGACAGGATCTGGTCCTGGGAGATCGCATAGCTCTTGCGGTATTGAACCAGGGCTTCCCTGTAGCGTTTTTCGCCGTAGAGTTTGTTCCCCGCAATCAGGAAGCGTGCGGCGTCGGACTTCGTCCCTATGCCGAAGTTCTCGGGAGCGCGTATGTCCGCGCTCTTGGGAAGTCGGACGGTTCTCTCCAGCGCGTCGATCCGCTTCTGTGCCTCGGGGCTCGGCCACATGGCCATGCTCTCCCGATATCTCAGCAGGGCTTCGGTCTCCTGCCTTTTCCTCTGCAGATCGCTCCCCTCCCGGAAGAGGGCTGCGGCCTGTCTCTTGCGCTGGACGACGATCTCCTCGAGCTCCTTCACATGCAGGGCCAGGGCCTCGTCGGGGTTGTTCTCGAGGCTGGCCTTGTAGCTCTCGATGGCCTCGACGAGCTTTCCGTTCCGCTCGAGGGAACTGCCCGTGCCGGCGAGCTTGTCCGCCTCGGCGATGAGCTCCAGCCGCCGGGAGATGCGGAGTATCCGCTCCTCGATCGCCTGGGATGGGACCAGCGCCTGAGACTGATTGTAGTAGTCCAGCGCCTCCTGGATCTGTCCCTCCTGATCGTAGGCCGCCGCCGTGTCCTTCAGCCACTCCGCCTGCTGATTCTTGACCCGGAGGGCGTCGATCGCTTCCTCGAGCTCCTTGATGCTCGTCTCGCTCTCGGGCATGGGCCATACGACGCGGGCCCGCCGATAGATTTTCAGTGCCTCGACGAGAAGATCCTTTTCCCTCTGTTCGGCGCCCTTCTTCTGGAGATCCAGGGCCCGAAGAATCCGGTCGTAATTGGCACCCATGACCTTGACCCCCTCCGCGATGTCGGGGTCCTCCGGGACATGGGCCGCGGCGCGCTTTGCCAGCTCCACAGCGTCGGAATGACGCTCCTGGGCCCACTGCGCCTGGGCTTCCTGCCAGTCCGTCCAGCCCGCCTTCTGGCGTGCCGAATCCTCGATGCGGGAGGACGGAACGGTGACGGATACGACGCGGGAGGCGCGACCCAGAGGGATCCCCGCCGCGTTGACGATCTGGACGGAGAGCTCCGAATCTCCGATCTCGCTGCGGGTTATCGTGGTCTGGGAGGCGTCGCTGCTCAGGATCGACGTCGAAGCGTCGGAGGTCCAGTCGTAGCGCAGCTCTCCGTTGTAGGATGGGGTGAGTCTGGCCTCGAAACGGATGGGACGGTTGCTGGCCAGCTCCGTTGTGGGACGCTCCTCCTTGACCTTGATGTCCCAGAGCATGAGGGGTTCATCCTCCAGCTTCTCGATCCCGACCTCGAAGTAGCGCGGGGTGAGCCCGAGCTTCGCTGTGGTCAGGACCTGACCGTCAGGATTCTTGGCGACGGCCTCGATATCGATGGCGGAGGTGTTGATCGGGGTGAACGCGAACTCGGCCCCCCCGTTTTTCAGCAGGACGGACTTGACGTCGCCGCTGACGGACCATTCGAACAGGGGCTTCTGTGAGAGGAGCGAGCCCTGCAGGGACAGAACGACCTCCTGGCCGACATAAGCGTCCTCCCCCTGGACGATCTGAAGGTCGGCGGCGTGGGCGGCAGAGGAAAATACACACGCGACGAAGACCAATGTCCAGAGGCCATGCAGAAAATAGAACACTGTTTTTTGAGGTCTCACAAAAATTCCTCCTTAGCAATATGGGTCTCGATGAGCCCGTCTTCGGAGTCGTTCCTTGCCCGGTTTTTCGTTCCCCGACTCGGGCCGGCTCCGCTCGGAATGTCACCGTTTTCCGGGGGATCCGGATCTTCATCCCCCATGCCTCCGAATTTGACTTGAGGGTCCATTTGATTTTACGCTATTTCCAGGGGAAAATCCAATCGTCGCTCTCCCCAATCCGCAGGCAAAAAAGAGCACCCCGCAGGAACTGTTAGAGAGAACAGTG
>NZ_CAUUGJ010000044.1:0-16972 GCF_963544685.1 uncultured Fretibacterium sp.
CCTCGGGGCGATTCGTGCGGCGGCAATCCTCCCTGCGCCACAAAAGCGAGCAGAGTGCGGCCTCCAGGGGGTCGATCTCGGGAGGGCGGGGAGCGCGGACGTCCCCGCCCTCCGCGGCGGCCTCCCGCCTGTCCGGCCCACGCCCGCGCCTGAACGACTCCAGCTCGCGCCAGAATTCGTGCGGATAGAGGCCCAACGCACCCGCCAGCTGAGGAACGCTGGGGGCAAGCGCCGAGGGCTGGAGCTGGGCGAGTCCTCCGAACAGGGACTCCACCCCGCTGCGCCGGGTCTCGGGCCGGTCCAGCAGGGGCTGCACCGCGGCCAGGTGCTGGAGCACCAGAGGCCGGGCCTTCTCGAGGGCCTGCTCGAAGAGCTCTTGGCCGCCGGGGGAGGAGAGCAGGTCGTCCGGGTCCTTGCCGGATGGGATTGTGACCACCTGGACGTCCAAACCCAGTCCCTGCAGGATGTACATGCCCCTCAAGGTCGCCTCCTGGCCGGCCGTGTCGCTGTCGTAGCAGATGCAGCAGCGGTCTCCGAAACGTTTCAGAAGCCGCGCCTGCTCCTCCGTCAGGGAGGTGCCCAGCGAGGCGACGGCCTCAGCATAGCCGTTCAGGTGGAGTCGAAGGGCGTCCATGTATCCCTCCACAAGGATGGAGCGTCCCCTTTCCCGGATGGCGCTCCGGGCCTCGTGGAGCAGGTAGAGGTTCCGGCGCTTGCTGTAGACAGCCCCTTCGGGGCTGTTGATGTATTTCGCCCCCTCGCCGTCCACGAGCCTGCCGCCGAAGGCGATCACGCGGCCCGCGACGTCGCGTATGGGAAAGGTCAGACGCCCCCGGAAACGGTCGTAGACCCCGCCGCGTTGGCCCTCCAGGACGAGCCCGGCGTCGATCGCCTCGCGGTCCGTTACGCCCGCGCCCCTCAGATGGCGGGACAGGGAGTCCCAGGAATTGGCGCTCCACCCCAGGCCGAACCGCACGGCGTCCTCCATGGTGAGGCTGCGGCGGGCCAGGTAGGCCCGTGCCGCCGCGCCCTCGGGGGCGGCCAGAAGGGAGCTGAAGAACTTTCCCGCGAGCTCCAGGACCTCGTACAGGTTGCCGGAGGTCCTTCGCCTGGGCTCGGAACGGGTCAGCTCGACGCCGGCACGGCCGGCCAGGAGCTCCAGGGCCTGGCGGAAGTCCAGCCCCTCCGTCTCCATGACGAAGGTGAAGACGTCCCCGCCGCGTCCGCATCCGAAACAGTGGTAGTTCTGGCGCTCCTGAGAGACGTGGAAGGAAGGGGTCTTCTCGTCGTGGAAGGGGCAGAGTCCCAGATACCCGCGGCCCGCACGGTGGAGCCTCACCCGGTCGCCGATGACCTCCAGGATATCCAGCCTTTCCTTGACCCGTCTGACGTCGTCGTTCTGCACGGTGTATCCGACCCCTCAAATTCAACGAAATTCAACGAAACAAAAAAGGGAGGGTCCGTGAACCCTCCCTGATTATAGCGTGTCCTCGGCTTTTTCACGTCCGCTTCGCCGAACGGCACGACCCGCTGGGCTTGGCAGCCGTCTGCTTACCTGAAGAGCGGCGCCAGCACCAGCGCGACCACCGTCATCAGCTTGATGAGGATGTTGAGGCTCGGGCCGGCGGTATCCTTGAAGGGATCGCCCACCGTGTCGCCGACGACCGCCGCCGCGTGGTTGGCCGAGCCCTTGCCGCCGTGGTTGCCCTCCTCGATAAATTTCTTCGCGTTGTCCCACGCGCCGCCCGAGTTGGCCATGAAGAGCGCCATCATGACGCCCGTCACGATGGCCCCGCCCAGAAGTCCGCCCAGCGCCTCCTTGCCCAGGATCACGCCGACGACGACGGGGGAGAGCACGGCCAGAAGGCCGGGGATGACCATCTCGATGAGGGCGGCGTGGGTGGAGATGGCCACGCACTTCTCGTACTCCGGCTTGCCGGTCCCATCCATGATCCCCGTGATCTCGCGGAACTGGCGGCGGACCTCCTCGATCATGGCCTGGGCCGCGCGGCTCACGGCCTCGATGGAGAGCGAGCAGAACAGGAAGGGCAGCATGCCGCCCAGCAGCAGGCCGACGATGACCTTGGGATTCATGATGTCGATGGCCTTGATCTGTGCCGCCTGAGAGTAGGCGACGAAGAGGGCCAGGGCGGTGAGGGCGGCGGAGCCGATGGCCAGGCCCTTGCCCATGGCGGCGGTGGTGTTTCCGATGGCGTCCAGCTTGTCGGTGATCTTGCGCACCTCGCTCGGGAGCTCGCTCATCTCGGCGATGCCGCCCGCGTTGTCGGAGATCGGCCCATAGGCGTCGACGCTCAGGGCGATGCCCGTGATGGAGAGCATACCGACCGCGGCGCAGGCCACGCCGAACATGCCCGCCAGGGAGTAGCTGATCAGGGTGGAGAGGCAGATCAGGAGGACGGGGATGCCGACCGACTGCATCCCCAGGGAGAGGCCGGAGAGGATGACGGTCGCCGGGCCCGTCGCGGAGGAGGCCGCTACGGTCTTGACGAAGCGGTAGTCGCCCGAGGTGTAGACCTCGGTGACGTAGCCGATCAGGACGCCGGCCAGAACGCCGGAGGTCACGGACAGGAAGACGTGCATCGACTTGGACCAGAAGAAGAGGATGCTCAGGATGAAGGTCCCGGCGATCATCATGGCGCCGGCCGTGAAGGTCCCCGCCCTCAGAGCAAAGGCCGCGTCGCCGCCGTCGATGCGCTCCATCACCTTGTCCATTCCTGGAATCCTGCGGACGATGCCCACAATACACTCAGCATAGGGGGCCTTCTTGGAGATCATCATGCAGCCGACGATGGAGGCCACGATGCCCCATGCCGAAAGGAAGAGCGGGAAGCCGACGCCCCAGAGCCCCAGGGTTTTGCCGCCGTCCGTGAAGGAGTAGGCGAAGCCGATGGCCATGGCCGCAAGGATCGAGTTGACGTAGGACTCGAAGAGGTCCGCGCCCATGCCGGCGATGTCGCCCACGTTGTCGCCCACGTTGTCCGCGATGACCGCCGGGTTGCGGGGGTCGTCCTCGGGGATGCCGGCCTCGACCTTACCCACCAGGTCGGCGCCCACGTCCGCGGCCTTGGTGTAGATGCCGCCGCCCACGCGGGCGAAGAGCGCGATGCTGCTGGCCCCCATGCCGAAGGCCGTCAGCGTCTCGACGCTGAGGAAGAGGTAGGAGACGGCAAGGCCCACGAGGCCCAGGCCCACGACGACCATGCCCACGATGCTTCCGCCGGAGAACGCCGTCTCGAGGGCGGAACCCGCGTCCTTCGTCGCGGCGAAGGTCGTACGTCCGTTCGCGTTGGTCGCGACGTACATCCCGATGTACCCGGCCGCGGCGCTGCAGAGCGCGCCCAGCACGAAGGCGAAGGCCGACCCGAACCCGAGCATCCACCACAGCAACAGGGCGACGACCCCGACGAAGGGCGCCAGCCAGGTGTACTCCTTCTTCAGGAACGCCATGGCCCCCTTGTGAATGATCGTCGAGAGCTCGACGATCCGGTCGTTCTCGATCTTTCCCTCACGGAGCTTCTGAAACACCATCCACGCATAGCCGCCTGCCACGACGCCGAAAACAAGGGTAACGAACACAAGAATCAGCCACACAGTGCAAGACCTCCCCAATAATGTAGATGACGGCTCCAAACCCCCAAAGGCAGAAAAAACCGCACAAAAACCCTTCCGGCCCGAAGGGGTTCCGCTCGGCTCGTCCTTTTGCGAAGCTTGAAATTCCGCCCTGATTATAGCCTATAAAACGGGATTATGCAGGCAAGACACGATAGAACTTCCATCTTTGCCGCGTGAAGGACACCGTCCGGCCGGATGCCCGAAGCGCCGTATGCTGGCGCCGGATCGATAATACTTTACGCTCTCCTCGTGGTCTATGCGCATCGTTACGGTCCTCCTCGGGTAAAAACAGGTCCGCCGCGGTTCCCGGCCTGAGCCGCGAGATCGGGCGGGACGGCGTTTTTTCGAAAAAAGTTCCCGGCCCCGGCCCTGCGCGTCATGAGGGCGCGTCCTCCCGTCCCTCCTGCTGGTAGAGCTCCCACGCGTTGCGGTAGGTGTCCAGGAAGAAGACGAAGAGGCTCAGGATGAGGGGGCCGAGGAAGATGCCCAGGAACCCCCAGGCGGCCAGCCCGCCGAAGGCCCCCAAAAAGACGAGGAGGGTGCTCATCTTGGCCTTCTCCGAGATGAAGTAGGGCTTCAGAAAGTTGTCGACGGTGCTCACGACCCCGAGTCCCCATACGGCGAGGATGAGCGCTCCCTTCACGTCGTCGGACAGGAAGAGGTAGAGCGCGCCGGGGATCCAGACCGAGGGCGTCCCGACGAAGGGGATCATGGCGAGGAGCGCCATCAGGGCTCCGGCCAGGGCGGGGTTGGGCAGCCCCACGAACCACCAGCCGAGGGCCCCCAGGACCCCCTGCACCCCGGCCGTCACGATGACGCCGAAGACGACGGCGCGGAGCACGTTGTCCGCCCGGGACATGAAGGCCTCGCGCTCGTCGTCCATCAGGGGGACGATGCCCCGGAAGTAGCTGACGATGCGGTGCCCGTCGCGCAGGATGAAGAAGTAGACGACGAAGATGATGACCTGGTGGTAGAGCATCGTGACGAGGTCGCCCAGGAACTCCTGGGAGAGTCGGAGCATGGTGGAGGTCACCCGGCCGGCGACCTGCCGCATGGCGTCCCGGAGGAACGGATACCTCTCGAGCAGGGGCTTGAGGTACCTGAGGACGACGTCCGGCAGGAGGGTGTCCGGGGAGATCCCCTTCGAGGGGTTCAGGGAGCCGACGAGGCCGGCCACCTTGCCGAAGAGCCCGTCGGACTCCCGGGCGATCAGGATGGCGGCGAAGCTCATGGGAAGGACGAGCAGCGCCGCGGCCGCCAGGGTCATTGCCATGGCCGCGAGCCCGCGACGCCCCGGGAGGACGCGGCGCTGCAGCATCTTATACAGGGGATAGGAGACGAACGCCAAGAGCATCGCCCAGACCAGGGGGCGGAAGAGCGAGGCGAGCGTGACGTAGGTCAGGAAGGCCAGGATCAGGAACGAGAAGACGAACGGCAGCATCCATCCCTTGATCCGCCGTACCGCGTCGGGGGTTCTGAACGTGTCCAAAGGTCCGTCCTCCTTGAGGTTTATATGTTATTTCTTCCTTATTTTACATCAGGCTTTGCGACGGGAGCGGCATGTCGCGACGTTATCGTGCCCGCTGAATGCTCCGAAATCCGAATGCTCCAAAATCGAGCCCGATGTAAAGCTTTTTTTATAAGTTTCAGGTGACGGTATCTCGATGATCTGTGCTAATATGTTTGCTCATGCATACTTTGCCCCTGAATCGAGAAGGTGAGGCTATCCGTTCAAAGAATGACATCGAATAGGGAGAATGGAAAAGGGGTAAGCTCTGATTAACACATAGTCTGTTTTGTTCAGTTTTGTATGGGGGGACTTTTATTTGATGGAGGACTTTCTATGAAGGATATCGGAGAGTTTTTGAGGCCCCGGATTGCGGGACGGAGCATCCTTTCATTTTTGTGCGGTCTGCTTTTGTCGATGTCTTGGGCTTCTGCGGGGTTTTCGGAGGTTCGCGTCCTGCACGTGACCCCAACGGGTGCGGGAACACGTGATGGACGTTCCTGGGTAAATGCCTTGGGCGAGGCCGAGTTTGCCGAGGCGTTGCAAGATGCCGAGGCGGGCGTGGAATTCTGGGTTGCCAAAGGGATGTATCGCCCTTCTATCGACCCTGCAGCCAGTGGGGATGCTTTTCTCCTTAAAAACGGTGTGGCTCTCTATGGAGGGTTTACCGGGGTGGAGGCGACGAGCGGGGATCGGGATTGGGAAAACAACGTCACGGTATTGACGGGGGACCTCGGCGGCGACGATATCTTGGATGGGAATGGAGTCGTCGGTTCGGATGGCATTCGAGGACTCAACAGCCGCAATGTCGTGAGGGGCGAGGGATGCGACGCTTCGGCGGTTCTCGATGGATTCTTCGTGACGGGGGGCGACGCCGTGAGCAAAGGGCACACTGCCGGAGGCGGCCTGTACCTGCGCGACGGCAGTCCTACGATCCGCCGCTGCGTCTTCGTGGAGAATCGGGCCAGGGACGAAGGTGGTGGAGCCTACCTGAAGGGCAGCGCTGCCTCGTTCGAATCCTGCACCTTTTCGCGCAATAAGACCGGAGGCTTCTTTGCGACGTCCGGAGGAGGAATGTACAACGAAAAGAGCAATCCCCGGGTGACGGACTGCACGTTTTCGGAGAACCGGGCTCATCGGGGAGGAGGAATGTTCAATACCAACAGCAGGCCGGCCCTGATGCGATGCAGATTTTCCGGAAACATCGCTGAGGATATGGGGGGCGGAATGTACAATGGCAATACCAGCGATGCGGACCTCAACCGGTGCGTCTTTACCGGGAACAAAGCCTGGACCGATTCCTGGGGGTCTCCCTCGGGTGGAGGACTGTATAACACGAGCAGCAGTCCGGCCCTCAAGAATTGTGTATTCGAAAAGAACGAAAGCATGGAGGATGGAGGTGGGATGTTTAATCAAGGCAACTCCAGGCCGATTGTGACGGGTTGCGCTTTTTTGGAGAACGGAGCCCGGTACGGCGGCGGGATGTACAATGGCACGAACAACGATTCCATCGAGCAGACAGACTTCAGCGTTCCGGTAACGAATTGCACCTTTTGGGGAAATACCGCGCAGGATGGCGGAGGAATGTTCAACAGCTCCGGAAACGTTTTTGCGACGCACTGCACGTTCTTCGGAAACAAGACTGCGGGAAAACCGGCGTTGGTCAACGTCAACAGTGCCGTAACGGTTTTCAACTGTGTCTTCTGGAATTCGGAAAGTGGTTTGGAGGTCGAGCACCGATATTTCTCCGGTCCGAGGATCGCGACGCAGTTCTCCCACTGTGTGGTTCGGGGACGGCTTGTAAGTGGCGACATCTCCTTGTCCGATGTGAGTGGCGAAGATCCCCGGCTTGGTGTCCCCGCCTCCAACGGGGGCTTCACGCCTACCTGTGCTTTGGACGAGGGAAGCCCGGCACGCAATGCCGGGGCCCTCAAAGAAAAGATGCCCCATCTTCAGTCCTTGAACCCCCGATTCAGAAACAACGTGCTTGCGGCACTGCGGAGGGATCAGCGCGGTTTTTCCCGTCTGGACGGAAAACCGGACATTGGCGCCTATGAATACAGTTCGGGCGCTCAACAGGGAGAGGTCTTCTTCATCACGGCCTCGGCCGACGCCGGAGGTTCCATCGAACCCAGCGGAGAGGTCGTCGTTCGGGAGGGGGAGACAGACCGGACTTTTGTCGTCAATGCCAGGCCAGGATTTCGGATTTCCGAGGTTCGAGTCGATGGAAAACCGGTTCCCATCGACCGGTCTTCCAGAAAACATGTCCATACGTTTCATTCCGTCGGCGAGGACCATGATATCCATGCAGCCTTCGAGGTGGCGTATTTCTCCGGACTGAGCGTCGCAGGGGCCTCATCGAGCGAGGTCCGGCCGGGCAGCGCCCAAACGTTCGGGTTCGAACTCGTCGGCGATCCCGACGTCGGATTTGATGTGATCCGGGATGTGTATGTGGGGTATCGGACCCGATCCGGAGCGATCGGCAGGCAATATGCCTGGTGGATGGATCTCCCGGTGCGCAACAGGAATATATCCCTGGTCTTCAAACCTATGAGAGGGCTTGAAGACGGGGTGCTGACGTTGGCCGTCGAGTTGGGAAACGGCACGATACTGGCTGCGAACCTGTCCATAACGGTAAAGTCGGGAGATGTCGCCCCGGACGACCCGTTACCGGGACCGAACCCAAAACCGAACCCTTTACCCGATCCGGGGTCTCCGCCGGATCGGAGACCTGCGCCATCTCCGAGACCGAGCTCGGAGGATAAGAGTGTTTTTATTCCTCGCGATCCCGCGGGGTGGTCCGCGGCGTTCTTCGGCACGGAGGAGCGGGGATTGTCCATTGTCGAGCTTTCCGCGGATATCCGTCTCTCGGAGCCTGTCTCGGCGATCCGCGCAGATACGCGGAATTTTGTCAATGGCATTGAGTCTTGGTCGCTTTACAGCTCGAAGGGGACATCCGACGATAACCCGGTTCAAGCTCTCGGCCTTCGCCCTTACCGGCTGTATCGGCTGAGGCTTGTCGGACGGGTGCGCGATTCGGAGTGGGAAGGGGCATCGATCCGACGGCTTGTCTTCGGGTTCAAGGACGGTTCTCAAGCGGTTCGGGACTTCCCCGGGGAGGGGCTGAAGGTCCCGGATGTTTTGCGCAAGGACGATCGGGCACGTAAAAACGGCGAATCGGGCGGATGCGGCGTCATGTCTTGGGGGGTGCTGTCCCTTCTGGTTCCTGCGGCGGCGGTTTGTCCGCCTCGCAGGCGGAGAGGGGACGGGAGGAAGCCTCGACATGGCAAAGACAGAAACTTTTCGGGGAGGTAGCGCCATGGCGAATCCAAGACAGCTTATGTCGGTCCTGTGCGGGGTGGCGTTTTTTCTTGTTGCCGCTCCAGCCGCTCATGCCGATTCGGGCGAGGTTATTGTGGTCTTCAGGAATATGTCGGGGGCGCGCACGACCCGTGCGTCCCTGTCGCACGGGTCGTCGAGGGTGCGTGCCGAGGCTGTCGCCGCCTCTGTAGGAGCGAGTATAACGCAGACCTATCCGGCTTTGTCGGAGGCGAGCGGCAGCGTCTTTGCTCTGGTCGCTTCAGGGTCGTTGACGACGGAACAGCTCGAGGCCTCTCTGAGGCAGCGCCCCGACGTCCTTGCCGTGATGCCTGATTATCCCGTACGTCAGCTTGCCGTGCCCGATGACGTCGATTTTGACAAACTTTGGGGTATGAAGGCAATCCGTGCTCCCGAGGCTTGGGAGGTTGTATCGGGCGACGAAGGGATCCATGTTGCCGTGATCGACTCGGGCGTCGACAAGGAGCATGAAGACCTGAGGGTAAATGTCGATTTGGATCGCAGCCTGAATTTTCATACGACAAGCGAGGATCGAAACGACTATCGCGATGGGACCGGCCACGGTACTCATGTGTCCGGGACGATCGGAGCCGTTGGGGACAATGGTCTGGGGGTCTCAGGCGTGGCCTGGAGGACGAAGATCATCGCACTGCGTGTCTTCAATAACCTGGGGGAAAGTACGGTCCGACGCACCATCCAGGCGCTGGAACATTTGGTGAGAACCCTGCAGGATGAGCCCGACCTGAAGATTGCGGCCGTGAATATCTCCTCGGGTGTCTACCTGTCGGAGACGCCCGAGGAGATGGTGGGCAGTGTCATATGGCGAGCCTATAAGGCTCTGGACGATATGAACCGGGTCGTCATGGTGGTGGCCTCCGGAAACGACGGTTCGGAGGTGGGCAAGCCGATTCCCCATGGGGCTTACGCGGGTAAATATGAATACCCCGCATCCTTTGTCGGCCTCGAGAATATGATTTCCGTTGGATCTGTGGCCAGGGACGGAACGGCATCGGATACATCCAACTGGAGCGAGACGAGCATGGATCTTGCCGCTCCCGGCGAGGGAATATGGAGTACGACTCCTGAGGGCGTCGTCGATCCGTTGCTCAAGTTGAAGTATGGAAAATACGGCTCGAAATCAGGAACTTCGATGGCCGCTCCCCATGTGTCGGGGGCTGCCGCCCTGTTGTTGTCACGATACCCGACGTTGAAGGCTGGCGAAGTCAAGATGGCCCTCTTGGAGGGGGCGAATCGGGATAAGAACCCCAGACGCGGCGGAAAAAATTTTTCTCGCAGGGGCTTGCTGGATGTCAAAGCGTCTCTGGATTGGTTGCGCAGAAAGTATTCGGATGTCGGCCCCGATCCATCGCTGAAGCCTGCGCCTCAGCCGACGCCCAGGCCTGCCCCTGAACCCGGACCGCAGCCGAAACCCACCCCCCGGCCCTCGCCCTCGCCTGATGCCGGTTCCGAGATTGTCTTGTCCGGTCGGTCTGCTGACTGGAAGCTGGTGCTGAGAAGGCTGAATCCCAGTGTTAACGAAATCGAGGCTTCGTCGCGGCTCGATGTCCTGTCTGCAAGCGGGAAGCCCCGTCTTCCGGATAAACTGACCGTCGTCGTGCGTGGATTTTCGGATAAGCCAGCGGCAGAGCTCCTTGCAGGAGGCCGGCCCTCCGGGGTCTCCGCAGATGTTGAGGTGAGGTCGACGGCTGCTCCCGATGGCGGATATACCCTTAAAATACGAGGCAGGGTTGCAGATTCGGAGATGAAGGAGGCTGCCATCGAGGGGATCGTCTATTCCATTGACGGTATGGAAAAGGTCTTCGATTTGCGCAGTGAGGCCAACCTCGGAGCGGGAGTGCGTCTGAGCGCTATGAGCCTCCTGGCTCCCGATGCCGAGGTTCCCGAGAGAAATTCGGGTGCGTCCTCGGGCGGATGTGCCTCGGGGCTGGGGGGTGTCTGTCTGTTCGTTCTGTTGCCCTGTCTATACCCCAAGGCAAGAAAAAGAATTGGGTAGTCGTATCGGTCATCCTGCGTTTTCCATTTCACCTCATCCGCCCCGTATATTCTGCGGGGCGGATGTTTTTTCCTTCCTTTTCTCTTCCTTCCTTTTCCCTTCCGAGAGAACGCTATACGCTATAATTGAACGAGAGGCAGATCGGCGGCGACCTGGCAAAAATTCTGCCGCAGGGGGGATCCTCATGGCTTTTACGGTCAATGTTCCCAGGTGGAAGCGATTCGTCATCAGCGAGACGCCGCTCAACGGCCACAACGTCCTGGCGGAGCTGGACCCGGGCGGCGATGCGGATATCATCGCATGGCGCGTCAACAACTACATCCGGCCCCTGGGGTGGGTCGTGGAGGACGACGCCGTCGTGGACTTCATCCCGGCAGGCTCCTCCGACGGGCTCAGGATCTACCGGCGGAGCCTGGACTTCCTTCTGGTCGTCGCCTGCGAGAAGGTCCTGGGCCGCAAGGCGATCTTGCGGCACTCCATCGGGGAGGGACACTACTGGGAGTTCGAGGACGGGGACGTGACCCAGTCCGACGTCTACAAGCTCCACTCGACGATGAGCGAGATGGTGCGCCAGGACATCCCCATCAGCCGCAAGATCCTGCCCATCGACAAGGCCAAGCGCGTATTCGAGGAGCAGGGCGACTCCGAGATCGCCGAGCTCTTCGTCCGGGCGAACCTCGATCCCGTAGAGGTCTATCGGTGCGGGGCGCGCTACGGCTACTTCTGCGGGACCATGGCCCCCTCCACGGGGCTGCTCAGGGCCTTCGACATCGTCCTCTTCGAGCACGGGATGGTGCTGCAGTTCCCCACCCAGGACTCCCCCGAGGGAGTCCTGCCGTTCCGGGCCGACCCCGGCCTGGGAAACGTGTTCTTCGACTACGCGCACTGGCTGAAGGTGCTGAACCTGAACTACCTCAGCAGCCTGCACCAGCGCGTGACGAACGGGAAGGTCCAGGAGCTGATCCTCATCTCCGAGGCCTTCCACTCGCAGCGTCTGAGCCGCATCGCGGAGGACATCGTCTCCAGGCCCAGCATCAAGGTCGTCACCATCGCCGGGCCCTCGGGCTCGGGCAAGACCACCTTCTCCGAGCGGCTCAAGATCCAGCTGATCGTCTGTGGGAAGAACCCCGTCACCCTGCCCATGGACAACTATTTCCTGAACCGGGCCCAGACGCCCCTCGACGAGAACGGCGAATACGACTACGAGTGCCTGGAGGCCCTGGACCTGGAGCTGCTGGAGGACAACCTGACCCGCATTCTCGCAGGGGAGGAGGTCGTGACGCCCCGCTTCGACTTCATCAAGGGGGAGAAGCGGCCGGGCAAGGTCGTCAGGCTGGGGCCCTCGGACATCCTCATCATGGAGGGGATTCACGGCCTGAACGACCGCATCGTGTCCCTTCTGCCCGAGGACAGCCGTTTCGGCGTCTTCGTCTCGCCCCTGACGGGCATCTGCATCGACCCTCACAACCGGACGAGCACCGGGGACAACCGCCTGCTGCGCCGCATCGTGCGGGACCACCGGACGCGGGGCAAGTCCGCCCAGGTGACGCTCGAGATCTATCCCAAGGTCATGCGGGGCTCGATGCGCTACATCTTTCCCTATCAGGGCCGGGCCAACACCATCTTCAACTCCTCGCTGCCCTACGAGCTGGGGGCCCTGAAGGGCTATGTGGAGCCCCTGCTGCACACGGTCGACGAGCGCTCCGAGGTGTTCGGCGAGGCCTTGCGCCTGCTGAACATCCTCCGGTTCGTGCCGTCCGTCCATATCGACGGCATCCCCAACAACTCCGTGATCCGGGAGTTTATCGGGGGCAGCTGCCTGGATGTCTGAGCTCCGGGACCCGTAACTCGAGAATTTGCCGCCTCCCTTATGGGGCACGGCATCGAGGAAGCGCCCGAACTTTTGTTCCCTGTCGGCGCTTTCATGGTCGTATAGATGCGTCGGGCTTTTGGGGGCCTTGCGGCCGTTTTGCGGTATGAGCGAGAGTTTGAGAGGGGAGTATCGATCATGATGTCGTTTCTGGAACGCCAGTTCAAGATCAGCGAAAGGGGCAGTTCGGTAAAGACCGAGATCCTGTCGGGGATCACCACGTTCGTCACGATGTCCTACATCATCTTCGTCAACCCGGGGATTCTGTCCAAGACGGGCATGGACTTCAACGCCCTGGTGGTGGCGACCTGCATCTCCTCGGCTTTGGCCACGTTCCTGATGGCCTTCCTGGCCAACTATCCCATCGGCCTCGCCCCCGGGATGGGGCTCAACGCGTTCTTCGCCTTCTCCGTGGTCCTGGGGATGCAGATCGACTGGCGCGTGGCCCTGACGGCGGTATTCATCGAGGGCGTGATCTTCATCCTGCTGACCCTGACCCGCCTGCGCGAGATGGTGGTCAACACCATCCCGAAGTCCCTCAAGATCGGCATCTCGGGCGGCATCGGCCTCTTCATCGCCTTCATCGGCCTCCAGGGCGCGGGGATCGTGGTCAAGAACGATGCGACCCTCGTCTCGCTGGGGCACCTGAGAGGCAACCTGCCCGCGCTCCTGGCCCTGGGGGGGCTGATCCTGATGGCGGTGCTGGAGGCCTACAAGGTAACGGGCGCGCTGTTGATCGGCATTCTGGCGGTAACGGCCGCCGCCGTGGGGCTGAACCTCTCAGCCCTGCCCGAGTCCTTTGTCTCGCATCCGCCCTCGATCGCGCCGATCTTCGCGCAGTTCGACTTCTCCATGCTGAACCGGCTCGATTTCTGGGTCATCATGTTCACGTTCTTCTTCGTCGACTTCTTCGACACGGTCGGGACCCTGGTGGGCGTCTGCAACCGCAGCGGTCTCCTGGACGAGAACGGGACCCTTCCGAACGCGCGGGGCGCGCTGCTGGCCGACGCGATCGGGACCACGGCGGGCGCCCTTCTGGGGACCTCGACGGTGACGTCCTACGTCGAGAGCGCCAGCGGCATCGCGCAGGGCGGCCGCACGGGGCTCAGCGCCCTGGTGACCGCCGTCCTCTTCCTGGCCGCGATGTTCTTCACCCCGATCGTGGGGATCGTGCCCGCCTACGCGACGGCGCCGGCCCTGGTCATCGTCGGCGTCTATATGATGATGAGCCTTCGGGACCTGAACTTCAACGACTGGACGGAGCTCGCTCCCTCCATCCTGGGTTTCATCATGATGCCCCTGGCCTACAGCATCTCCATCGGGATCGAGTTCGCCATCGTCTCCTACGTCCTGATCAAGATCCTGAGCGGCAGGATGAAGGACGTGAGCTGGCTCATGGCCGTTCTGGCCGTGATCTTCATCGTTAAGGAAGCCCTGTCCTGATTCCTCCCGGCTCGCCCCCCTGTCCGGACCCATCCCTGTCCGAACAGGGGGGATTTTTGTCGGATCGTGTAGGAGCGCCCCGGCTGGGGCGGACTATGGACATTTTCTGCGGTGCTTTCGTCCCTTCGGTGTGGGAAAAGGTAGCCGTTTTTGGGAAAGCGTTGTATGCTTGAAGCGGATTCGGAAAGCATTGGCCGCTGGAAAAACGGGAACCCCGTCCCGTGCCCGGCGGCCGTAAGGGAGTTGAAAAAGGCCCGTGCAGGCACGTAGAGTTTTATCCGGCCGTTTTGCCTCGCTGCCAGATTTTCTGGACCGAACCGCGGAGGAGGACCGGGAGTTTCTCCCGGAGGGGGCCCTGGACCGTTTTCCGGCGGTCTGCTGCGGCATGTCCAACGGCGTCGGGGGCTGGATCGTCCTCGGGGCGGAGTGGGATGAGGATGCTCCCGTGGTGCATGGGGTCTCCGACCCCTCCGGCCTGGAACGCCGTCTGAGGACCGTCCTGGCGGGTGAGCGGGTGCTCAGTGCGGATACCGTGTCCTCGTTCCGGGTCGTGGAGGCGGAAGGGGTTCCCCTCCTGATCGCCCGGGTGGACCCGGCGGAGTGGTGGCGTCGGCCCGTCTGCGTGGGGGGCGATTATACTCGCGGCGTCTATCGCCGCATCGAGGGCGTCGACGTCGTCTCGGGGAAGCGGGCCTGTTTCCGGCTGGCCCTGGACGCCCTGGAACGGCTGTGCGGCGAATCCGCCGTTCCGGGCCTGACCGTCTCGGACCTTCACGAGGAGAGCGCCGCCTCGTTCCGGGGGGCGGTGACCGCACGGCGTCCGGAATGGCGGGAGCTGTCCCCGGAGAGGTTCTGGGCCCGTACCCTGGTCCTGTCCGACGGTGCATTGACGCGGGCGGGCTGGCTCCTTCTGGGAAAGAAGAGCGCGCGGGTCCGTGCCGCCTTCAACGAGGGGACGGAGGACGAGGAGATCTTCGAGGTCCGCAACCTGTGGCGGGCCTGGTCGGACCTTCTGCCCCGCTTCTGCTCCGGCCTGTCGGGGCCCTGTGCGGCGGCGCTGCGAGAATGCTTCGTCAACGCTCTGGTCCATGCGGAGCACGACGCGGGGAGCGTCAGGTTGACCGGCAGCGGTGACCGGGTGCGCATCGAGAACCCCGGGCTTTCGCGCAGCCGCTATGGGGAGAGCCTCTGCCGCAACGAGCGCCTGATGCGGATGTTCCGTCTGGCCGGGGCGGCCTCGGGGGAGGGGTGCGGGCTGGACCTTGTCCGTTCCTATCGGTCCGGTTTCGAGCTGCGTCAGGATCTCCTCGAGCTCGTGACGATCGCGGAGCTGGACATCGAGCGCGCCCTTGCCCTGCCGGAGCCCGCCCGGGGTCTGTCGGAGATGCCCCTTCCGGTCGCCCCGGCGGATGTGTCGGACGCCGAGGGGGATCGGACAGCCTCGGAGCGGTTCGGGGTCGGCCCCGCGGAGGAGGGAGAGAAGTCCCCGGCCTCTGCGGAGGGCGTGCCGGCCGTAGTCTCCGCGTCGGACTTCCTCGTCGTCCCGCCGGAGAGGGAGGAGGGGCTTGAGGAAAAGCTTGAGCCCGTCATCGCGTCCATGGATGCGCCTTCTATGGAGGAGAGCGTCCTGGCTCCGTTGGGTGAGGACCCGGAGGCTGGACCGGCGATCGAGGAGCTGGGGGACGCGTTCGAATCCCCGGAGCCTGTGGCCGCCGAGCCCGTGCCCCCTGAGCCTGAAGCTCCCGAGGCAGCGGCGCCGGAGGAGGGGGAGGCCCGCCCCGGAAACGGAAAAAACTTTGTGTTCGGCAATGCGGCCGAGGAGCTGGAGCTCGCCGTGGCCCGGATGCGGCGCGGGGAGGTACGCCAAAGCCCGGGCGAGGGGTCTCGGGACCCGGCGGAGAGCTGACCCCGCGCCAGGCGCGGCGCGGGGACTTCCGCCGATGGGCGGCCAGGCGTTCAGGCGCCCTCTCTCGCTCCGTCCGGCCCCTTCAGCCCCAGTTCCACCGGGGGGATGAGGTCCGCGGCCTTCCTGTGGCACTCCGTCCCGGGAAGGTACCCGTAGACCTCCAGGAACCCCCGGAATCCCAGAAGGTAGCCGCGCACCTTCCGGCCCTTCAGTCCGGAGCCGACCAGGAGGAATCGCTGGGTCATGACGTCCGGCATGGGCTTCCATTCCTTCAGCAGATACGCGATATCCGCGTCCCCCCTGTGCCGCCAGACGATGTAGTCCCAGGCGTAGTAGCGGGCCACCGGGCCCAGCAGGCTGGTCTTCGTCATGGTGATCTTGCGGGCCACCCCGGCCATGCCGCGGTGCTCCCAGGGTTCGAACCTCAGGTAATCCCACATTTCCCGGCATTCGCCGAGTTTTTCGTAGTTCAATGCGATCCCCTCCTTATTCCAACTCTAACTCATTTGTATGCTGCGTTGTTTTTGCTCACCTTGCTCAACGTACTTCTTTGTACGCCATCGCTGCGGTTCGCAAAAGCCGCCTGGTGAAGAATCTAAGCGATTCGCACGGCTCATTCTTCGCCGGCTCTCTGCTTATTGCCTACAAACGATTTAGAATTGGAATTATATTCCCCACGGTCTGCCCTCGGTCGCCGAAAGCATCCAGACCCTTCGGTGCAGCTCCCGCATCGAGTCGGGGCTGCCCAGCAGGGCCACCTTCTCCCCCTTGGACAGGGGGGCTCCCGAGAGGGCCCGCTCGACCAGAGCGGGGTCCAGGGGGGCCCTCAGCCGCCGGTTCATGGCCCTGTGAAGGGCGTTCAGGCCGGGATCCAGCACCGCCCGGCGAAAACCCTCCTCCTCCGGGACGTTCAGGGGATCGTAGTGCCGGTGCCCCTTCAGCGTCTCCGCCTTGTCCGCAAGCTCCCGGGGCACGCAAAGCTCCTCGGGGATGGCGAACAGCCCGACGCGCCCGGCGGCGCGGCCCAGCGACGCGCGGCTGGTGAACACGGATAGCGGCACGGAGAGGATGAGCGGGAGGATCACCGGCAGCAGCCAGAGGAAGAAGGATGGGGTCGCCCTGTAGAGCAGCCAGCCCCAGAGCAGCCCGATGGCGGCCGCCCACCAGTGCGCCCGGATTGCCTCGCCCCACGAGGTGCCGCGGTCGTCCCGCGACTGTCCCCCCCAGCCCGTTCCCCAGCCCAGCAGGGTCATGAGGACG
>NZ_CAUUGJ010000045.1:0-16861 GCF_963544685.1 uncultured Fretibacterium sp.
GCCAAAATACTCTATTTCCCATAGAGGGTTTTCTCTGCTGTAAATATGCTGTAAAAAAGAAAAGGCTTTAGCTGATGAAAACCAACTAAAGCCTTGTTATGACTGGCGAGCTTGGGCAGACTCGAACTGCCGACCTACGGCTTAGGAGGCCGTCGCTCTATCCACTGAGCTACAAGCCCGCAAAAAGACTAAGTGACTATAGCACAAAAAAAACAACTGTCAATTTGGATCTCAGCGTTCGGATTGGCTTGCCCTCCGAGATCGGGTCCCGTCCTCGACGGACGGGACCCGATCTCGTCCGAAAGATCAGTTACGGGCTCTTCGCCGTTCCAGGGCCCGGTCGCAGAGGTCCATGAAAAGGCGGTTCATGACCGGGACCGTCCTCAGAAGATCCTCCGGATGCCACTGCACGGCCACGATCAGGCCGTCCGGGCTCTCGAAGGCCTCGACGATGCCGTCCTCGGCGTGGGCGGTGAGGACGAGGCCTTTACCCGGGACCTTGACGGACTGATGGTGCAGCGTGTTGGTGTAGGCGCTCTCGGCCTCCAGGATGTGCCGAAGGCGGGAGTTCGGCTCGATCAGGACCTTGTGCATCGGGGTGTCGCGGCGCAGCTGCTGCATGTGCAGCAGGTTCTTCTCGGTGCGCTCTCCGATATCCTGATAGAGGCTGCCGCCGCAGGCCACGTTCAGGAGCTGCATGCCGCGGCAGATGCCCAGCATGGGAATACGGTGCTCCGACGCGTAGGCTGCCGCATGAAACCAGAAGGCGTCCAGCTCCGGCTGCACCGGCCCCAGCATCGCGTGGGGCGGCTCCCCGTAGTGGCGGGGGTCCACGTCCCAGCCTCCGGGGAAGAGCAGGCCGTCGCACAGGGCCAGGGCGGGGTCCGAAAGCCTTGGGTCCTCGGGAACCGGCAGGATGACAGGGACGCCGCCGTTGCCGTCTATGGCACGTACGCAGGTCGTGCTCGTGCAGCTGCGGTCGGCACACACAAAGTCGGAGTCCGGGTCTCGCCGGACGCTCCCCAGAATGCCGATGATAGGCTTGCTCATGGTTGTTTCCCCTCTCAGCTTAAAGTCTCGGATATCGAAATTTTCCGCCCGCATGCTTATTTTTTATGCTCGATCCGGCGGATGAGGCGGTCGAGCAGCTGGATGCCCCTCCCCGATCCATTCCCCCGGAGCGCATCGCCTCGATCGGCGTGTCCCGTTCGGCGAGGCGCCGGGCGCGCGCCGGGGACTCCTGTTCGTAAATTCTGAGGAGGCTGTAGCAACCCTCCGGGTTGTGCCGGACATTCTTCTGAAGATGGTTCCGGACCTGCGCGTCGACGCTCGGAAGGACGCTCGTCGAGAGAACCAGGATCGACGGGGGAAAAACCTCCGACGGCCACGACGAGCTTGCTTTTGAGGCTGCGCAGACGAACCCATTACGAAGGACCCCTTTCGGCAAGGCCGGACGTCTTATCCTGGAAGTGCCGAAAGGATTCCGGGAAAAGAGGGGTCAGCGCCCCGTTTCCCTTGTTATGATAACACAGGAAGCCGCCGGATGACGGATGACAAGCGCGGAATTTCCGAGGGCCGTGTCTTTACGGCCGGCGCGGAATACAATAGAATAAGGCAACAATTCTGCCAAACCGTTCCGGACTTGACAAAAGTGACGTGAGGAGGGATTTGCAGTGAAAAGGCTGATGTTGTGCGCGGCGGTGCTTTTGTTTTGCGCCGCCTCTCCCGTGTGGGGGGCGGACACGATCAAGGTGGGCGAGATCGCGACGGTGACGGGCGACTTCGCGGCCTACGGGATCGCGGAGGTGGAGTCCGTCAAGATCGCCGTGGATGAGATCAACGCGGCGGGCGGCGTCCTGGGCAGGAAACTGGAGGTCGTCATGTACGACTGCCGTACCCGACAGGAGGACATGGTCAACGCGGCGCGTCGGCTTGTGGAGCAGGACAAGGTCGTAGCGGCCATCGGTCCCAGCGGCAGCGGGCTGTGCATCGCGGCGGCCCCCGTCTTCAACAGGGGGCGGGTCTCCCATCTCGGCACCCTGCCCACCAACCCTCTGGTCACCGTGGACGAGGCCGGAAAGGTGCGCCCCTACAACTTCCGCATCTGCTTCCTGGATCCCTATCAGGGGCGCATGATGGCCTACTTCGCCGCCAGGGACCTCGGGGCGTCCAAGGCCGCGGTCCTCTACGACGTGTCGAGCGACTACTCCCAGGGTCAGCGCGAGTTCTTCGTGAAGGGCTTCGAGGATTTCGGGGGCAGGATCGTTGCGGACGAGGGGTTCCGCGGCGAGGACGTTGACTTCCGCTCCCAGCTGACCAACATCAAGGACAGCGGCGCCGATGTCCTGATCTTCCCATTCATGGGCAAGTCCCTGCCCCTGGCCGTGAAGCAGGCCCGCGAGCTCGGGATCAGGACCGCGATCGTCGGGGGGGACGGGTACGGCGACTTCATGTGGGAGATTGCGGGCGACGCTCTGGGCGACACCTACTGGGTCAGCCATGTGGACCGCTACGACCCCGCACTGAAGGGCTTCTTCGACAAGTACAAGGAGAGGACGGGCACGGAGTGTCAGGAGTTCATGAACGCCATCATGGCTTACGACTGCGTCTACTGGTTGAAGGACGCGATCGAGCGGGCTCAGTCGACCGACCCCGCCAAGGTGCGCGACACCCTGGAGCAGACGGCAAACCTCAAGCTGCTGCACTGCACCCTGACCATGGACGAGTTCCATAACCCCAAGGACAAGGACGGCGTCATGCTGAAGTGCGATCCCGAACAGAGGAAGGCGCTGTTCTTCAGGAAGGTGCGTCCGGAGTAGGACAAAAAGCTCGGGACGAAAGGGGCCTGGCATTCGGTTACGAGGGTTCGGGCACGAAGGGATGATGTCTTTTGGCCATTACGCTGTCAACGCTGCTTCAACAGATCATCAACGGGCTTTCCCTGGGGTCGGTCTACGCGCTCATCGCCGTTGGGTATTCGCTGGTGTACTCCATTCTGCTCTTCTCCAACTTCGCGCACGGCGGTTTTCTGGTCGTGGGGGGATATGCCTGCTATTACCTTCTGACACAGCAGGGATATGGGATCGTCCTGGCGTCTGCGGGGGCGATCCTGGCCTCGGGCCTGGTGGCCGTCCTGACCGAACGCCTGGCTTACAAACCGATCCGCGAGCGCACCTCCATGACGCTCTACCTTCTGATCGCCTCTATGGGCGTCAGCATCGTCATCGAGAATATCTTCGTCATCGTGGTGGGCGGGCGCTTCCGGGCCCTGCCGCAGGACACGTTTCCGTCCGGGGTGTTCAGCCTGGGCGGCGGGGTCACGGTCAACGCCTCCGACATCCTCTCGCTGGCCGTTGCCGTCGTTTTTCTGGGGGCGCTCCAGCTCTTCCTGTCGCGCACGCGCTGGGGCCTGGCCATCCGTGCGGCGGCGTGCGATCTGCGCACGGCCGGCCTGATGGGGGTCAACGTGACGCTCCTGATCGGCATCGTCTTCTTCGTCGCGGGGCTGCTGGCCGCGGTGGGCGGGATCTTCCTCTCCGCGAAGTACTCGCTCTATCCGCAGCTCGGCAACATCACGATCAAGGCGTTCATCGCCGCGGTGATCGGCGGCCTGGGCTCGCTGCCCGGCGCGGTGCTGGGCAGCCTGATCCTGGGCCTTGCGGAGATGCTCACCGCGGGGTTTGTCAGCAGCCAGATGCGGGATATGGTCGTGTTCTCCATGCTGGTGGTCATGCTGCTGGTCCGGCCCGCCGGGTTCTTCGGCAAGAGCGTCGGGGACAAGATCTAGGAGGTGCATCGTGAAGAGGAGCCTGCTTGGAAACGCCGCCGTTATCCTCCTCGGCCTGGCCCTGGCCCTGTACCCGCTGGGCGGGTATCAGGAGGGTATCATCATTCTGCTCTGCATCAACTGCATCGCCGCCATGGGCGTGTCGCTCCTCACCGGCTTCACGGGGATCTTCACGCTGGGGCATGCGGCCTACATGGCGCTCGGGGCCTACACGGCCGCTATTCTGACCGTCAGGTACGGTATCCACTGGCTGCCCGCCATCGTCGCAGGGGGCCTTGTGGCCGTGGCCGTGGCCTGGATGATCGGAATGCCGACGCTGCGCCTGACGGGCGACTACTACGCCATCGCCTCCATCGGACTGGGGGAGGCGATCCGACTGATCCTCGAGAACTGGCAGTCCTTCACCAGGGGAGCGCGCGGTTTTCCGGGCATCGACTCCTATACCACCCGGGGCGTCGCTGTTGCCTGCTTCACTGTCCTGACCCTCCTGACGTTCAACCTCATCGACAGCCGCCTGGGGCGCGAGTTCAAGGCCTCGAGGGACGACCGGCTGGCCGCCTCGCTGATGGGCTTCAACACCACGGCGTCCCGCATGAAGGCGCTCCTGATCTCCGCGTTCTACTGCGGCGTGTCGGGCGCTCTGCTGGGGGGGTATATGAACTTCATCCAGCCGTCGATGTTCGACATGATGAAATCGACCGAGCTGACGGCGGTCGTGGTGTTCGGGGGGCTGGGCTCCATGAGCGGGACCCTGCTGGGTTCGGCGATCGTCACCTCGGTTATGGAGTATTTCCGGGACATCTCGCAGTACCGCATGCTCATCTACGGCCTGCTACTGGTCGTCATCATGGTGGTGCGGCCGGAGGGGCTTTTGGGCGACCGGGAGATCTGGAGCTTCCTGCCCGGGTCCGGGAGGAGGGGATAGCCATGCCGCGGGATATCGGGACGGACCAGGTGCTTCTGGAACTGGAGCACGTCGACATGCGCTTCGGCGGGGTCCACGCCGTCCGGGACATGAGCTTCCGCATCATGGACAACGCCCTGACCGGCATTATCGGCCCCAACGGAGCCGGAAAGACGACGGTCTTCAACATCGTCTCCGGCGTCTACAATCCGACGGCGGGAAGCATCTGGTTCCGGGACCAGGACATCACGCCCATGGCGGCGTATCAGGTGAACCGGCTCGGGATCGCCCGAACCTTCCAGAACCTGAGACTCTTCGGGCGCTCCTCGGTGCTGGATAACGTCATGACCGCCGCGCAGAACCGCTTCCGTTACTCCTTTCGGGAGGACCTGAGGGGGCAGCTTTTCCCGGGCTACCGCCCCGATCCCGAGTACCACTACGGCTTCTGGGAGTCCCTGCTCCACACCGGACACTGGGCCGGGGTCGAACGGAACATCCGTTCCAAGAGCATGGAGCTTCTGGAGCGGGTGGGGCTGGCGGACCGCGCCCGGCAGGCCGCGGGGACGCTTCCCTACGGGATGCAGCGGAGGCTCGAGATTGCGCGCGCCCTGGCGCTGGACCCGAAGCTGCTGCTGCTGGACGAGCCGGCAGCGGGGATGAACCCCGAGGAGGTATTTGCCCTGAACGATCTGATCACGGGCATCCATCGGGAGTTTCGCCTGACGACCCTGGTCATCGAGCACCACATGGACCTGATCATGAGGATCTGCCCGCACATCATCTGTATGAACTTCGGGGCCAAGATCGCGGAGGGGACGCCCGAGGAGATCCGGAACGACCCCGGGGTACTCGGCGCCTATTTGGGCGAGGGCGATGACGAGGCGGACGAGGAGGCGGTATTGTGATGGCGGACGTATTGCTCGAGGCCCGGGACCTTCATGTCAGCTATGGGGCGATTCGGGCGCTGCAGGGGTTCTCCCTGACCCTTCGGGAGCGGGAGATCGTCGCCGTCATCGGTGCCAACGGCGCAGGCAAGTCCACCTTCATGAACGCGCTCATGGGGCTGGTCCGCCTCTCCGAGGGCACGGTGGCCCTGGAGGGGCGGGCCCTGTCCTCCAGGAGCTTCAGGGTCGTCCGCAGCGGGCTCTCCCTGGTCCCCGAGGGGCGGAGGATCTTCGCGCCCCTGACGGTTGAGGAGAACCTTCGGATCGGCGCGTTTGCCCGAAGGGACGCCAAAGCCGTCCGGGAGGACTTCGACTGGGTGCTCTCCCTGTTTCCGCGCCTGCGAGAACGGCTGCGCCAGTACGCGGGCACCCTGTCGGGCGGGGAGCAGCAGATGCTGGCGATCGCACGGGCGCTGATGGCCCGCCCCCGCGTGCTGCTGCTGGACGAGCCCTCCCTGGGGCTCGCGCCGATCGTCATCCGGGACATATTCAAGGAGCTGCGCCGGATCAACGAGGAGGGCGTCAGCATCCTGCTCGTCGAGCAGAACGCCCGTCAGGCTCTGCTGCTCTCGCACCGTGCCTACGTCCTCCAGACGGGGTGCCTTCTGAAGGAGGGGCCGTCCCGCGACCTGCTGAAGGACCCCGACATCAGGGCCGCCTATCTGGGCCAGGGACGGAGTGCTTGAGGAAGCGCCGACTCGATTCATGAAGCTCTCCTGATGAGGGCCTAAGCGGCCCGCTCGGTCTTGGGATCGCGGCGTGGGGGCAAAAATGAAATACGCCGATTCGGCTCGTTTGGCCTCGGCTCCCGGTGAAATGGGGGCCGAGGCCAAATGCTGTACAACATTTCCCTTTTTATGTAAAATAAAACTCGTGTTTTTGGTCTTTCCGGCCCGAGGCGGGGGTGCGGACATGCGAAGACGTTTGGGAGGTTTGGATGATGAAGATGGGAAAGTGGGTTGCTGCGGTGTCTGCGGCCGTGTTATGGGCCGGTGCGGCGTTTGCCGGGACGACGGTGAGGGTCGGGCACGTCCTCAACCCGGATCACCCGTGGAACGTGGCCTTGGAGGGGCTGGCGTCCGAACTCGCGGCCGCGACGGAAGGACGGGTAACGCTCAAGATCTTTCACAGTGCGCAGCTGGGCAATGAGAAGGACCTGATCGAGGGGCTCAAGATGGGAACGGTCGACGGCGCCCTGGTCGGAGGCTCCTCGTTCCAGTCCCTGGACCCGAAGTTCGGCATCGAGGAGCTGCCCTATGCCTTCGCCACGAACGAGCAGGCATACAAGGCCTTTGACGGCAGGCTCGGGGAGGCCCTGTTCGGTATCCTCAAGTCCAAGGGTATCGTCGGCTTGTCCTGGTGGGAGAACGGATTTCGCCACATCTCCAACGGCAGGCTGCCGATCGAAAAGCCGGAGGACCTCGCGGGAATCAAAATCCGGGTGACGCCGCAGAAGATGCGCCTCGACACCTTCACCGCGCTGGGCGCCTCTCCCATGCCCATCCCGTTCGGCGAGCTCTACTCCGCGCTTCAGCAGGGCGTCGTGGACGCGCAGGAGAACCCGCTGGTCATCTTCGTCTCCAACGCCTTCTACGAGGTTCAGAAGCACCTGTCCCTGACCGGACACATCTGGACCTCGGCCGTGCTCTGCGTGGGGGAGGACGTCTGGGACGGGATATCCGAGGCGGACCGTGGGACCTTTCTGAAGCTGGCCGCGAAGTGGCGCGACGAGGAGCGCCGGATGATCCGCGAGGCGGATTCCGCCCTGGTGGAGGAGATCCGGAAGAAGGGCGTCGACGTCCGCGAGGTGGACAAGGCCCCCTTCCGCGAGGCCGTCCAGCCCGTATGGAAGAGTTTCGAGCCGGTGTTCGGCGAGGAATTGATGAAGCTGATCCGGGAGGCGGGCGAGTAGGCGCATGAGGATATTCGACAGGCTGCTCAGGCCCTTTCTCGTCCTCTCCGTGCTCCTGATCTTCCTCGAGGTCGTCGTCGAGGTCGCCTCGCGCTTCATATTCCACAATCCTCTGCCTTGGGGGGCGGAGGTCAGCCAGACCCTGCTGGTGTGGATGACCTTCGTCGGCGCGGCGGCGGCCTTCCTCAGGGGCGAGCACATCGGCATCGAGATGCTGGCCGAGCGCCTGCCCCGCGCCGCGCGCACGGTCCTTCACCGTGTGAACGTCCTGATCCTTCTGGCGTTTCTGGCGTGCGGGATCCGCAGCGGCAGCAAGGTCGTGGCGCGGGTCTGGGACGACGTCACCGCGTCGCTGCAGATCTCCGCGGGCGTCCTGTACCTGGCGTTGCCCGTGGGGTTCGGCCTGATGACCCTCTTCGCGCTCTGGATGCTGTTCACGGGGAAGGAGAAGCTGGATGGGGGGAGCCCGTCATGACGCTGCTTCTGGGCTCCATGCTGGTGCTGATCGCGATGGGGATACCGGTGGCCTTCGCCATCGCCGTCTCGGGCGTGACGTACCTGACGCTCTTCGAATCCGTGCCCATCGCCGCCATCGCGCAGCGCATGGTGGTGGGCGTGGATTCCTTCACGCTCCTGGCCATACCGCTCTTTCTGCTGGCGGGGACGCTCATGGCCCGGGGGGACATCACCCCCAAGATCATGCGGCTGGCCTCCATCCTGGTGGGGCGCATCCCCGGCGGACTCGCCATGGTCCTGGTGGTCTCGTGCATGCTGTTCGGGGCCATCTCGGGGTCGGGCATCGCGGACGTCGCGGCCATCGGCTCCATCGTCGTGCCCATGATGCGCCAACAGAAGTACGACATGTCCTTCACCGCCTCCCTGCTGGGCTGTGCGGGGTCGCTTGGAACGGTCATCCCGCCCAGCATCGTCATGGTCATCCTGGGCGTGACCATGGGCGTCTCCATCGGAAAGCTGTTCCTGGCCGGGATCCTCCCCGGCCTCCTGCTCGGCATCGGGCTGATGGCGCTCTCCTGGTTCTTCGCCAAAAAGGAGGGGTACCCCTGCGGAGCGAAGCCGACCCGGCAGGAGATCGTCCGGGCGCTGAAGGAGGCCATCCTGCCCATGGGGGCTCCGCTGATCATCGTCGTAGGCTTCCGCAGCGGCATCTTCACCGCCACGGAGACGGGCGCCGTCGCGGCGCTCTACGCCCTTGTCCTCTCGGCCTTCGTCTACCGCAGGCTCTCGCTTCGGGACTTCTGGGAGGTCTGTCACTCCGTGGCCCTCACCAGCGCTTCGGTGCTCTTCATCATCTCCGCGGCCTCGCTGTTCGGGTGGATACTGGCCCTGGAGGAGATCCCGCAGAAGGTGGCGCAGGTGATCCTGACCCTCTCCGACGACTACTGGACGGTTCTGATCTTCTTCAACCTGCTGCTGCTCGTGCTGGGGACGTTCATGGAGTCCATCGCGATCATCATCATCATCGTGCCGGTGTTCATGCCGGTGATGACGCAGCTGGGGGTGGACCCCATCCATCTGGGGGTGATGATCGCCGTGAACCTGGCCATCGGAGCGAACTCCCCGCCGCTCGGCGTGGACCTGATGACGGCCTGCAAGATCACGGAGACCCGCTACTCGGGTTCGTTCCGCTACATCTACCCGTTTTTGAGCGTCATGGCGCTGGTTCTGCTGCTGATCATCCTGTTCCCGGAGGTGTCCACGTGGATTCCCAACGCGGTGCTCCGATGAGGCGGTTGTGATATGATACGGACAAGACGGTTTGTACCGGCGTGTTTTGAAGGATCTTGGGCCATCCTGACCATCTTTTGAGATCTAAGGAGGAATAGACATGATTATGACGGACATGACGGTGAGGGCTTTTTCGGAGAAACTGGCGTCCAACGCTCCGGCCCCCGGGGGCGGGAGCGCGGCGGCCCTGTCGGGCGCGCTGGGCGCGGCGCTGATCTCCATGGTCTGCCGACTGACGCAGGGCAAGGAGAAGTACGCGGAGTTCGAGTCGCTGGTCATGGATACGATTCCGAAGTCCGACGAGCTGATGAACGCCCTTCTGGATGGGATTCAGAAGGACACCAACGCCTTCGACGGCGTCATCGCCGCGTTTGGGCTTCCCAAGGGGACGGACGCGGAGAAGGCCGCACGGACCGAGGCGATCCAGAAGGCCTACAAGGAGGCGATCGTCTCCCCCGAGACGACGGCCGAAGACTGCCTTGCCGTGATGCGTCTGGCCAAGAGCCTTCTGTATAAGAGCAACAAGAGCGCGGCGAGCGACCTGACCGTTGGGGCCTTGCAGGCCTTCGCCGGGCTCTCCGGCGCGCTCGAGAACGTGGCGATCAACCTGCCCTCGATCAAGGACACGGCCTACGTGGCGAAGAAGCGCGAGTGGATGAAGCTCGTCGAGGATGAGGGCATGAAACTCCTGAAGGAGGTTCGGGAGGGCGTCGCCAAGATGATCGCGTAGCTTGCCATGCCGCGGGGAGAATCCCAAAAAACTTCCTCGGGGCTCCGCCCCGAACCTCGCCGAGGGACGAGTCCCTCGGAATCCCGTTGTCATTCGCGCCGGGGGGACTGCGTCCCCCCGGCGCGAATGGTCGATAGGGACGCGGGGGAACGTGTCCCCCCGATGATGCCCCTGAAGGGTTTACGAGGTTCTTCCAGGTCCTCCGAAAGGGGGGCTCTGCCCTGATCGTTGGCGTCGGGATCGACCTGTGCCGTATCTCGCGTATGCTTCGGGCCGTGCGGTCGCGCCATTTCGTGGAGCGCGTCTTCCGCCCGGAGGAGATTGCCTATGCCGAGGCCAGGGGAGGCGAGCGGGCCCGCGCCGCAAGCTACGCCTCGGCCTTCGCCGCACGGGAGGCCTTCTGCAAGGCCTCGGGCGTATCACTGGCGGAGGTAACCTTAGGAAAAGGCTTCTGCCTGCTCCGGGAGGGGGGCGTCCCGAGGATCGAACTTGCTCCCGAAGTCGAAGCGTCGTTCTTCCCGGGGCGCTCCAAGAGGCTCTGGGTCTCCCTGACGCACGACGGGGACTACGCCGCGGCCATCGTGGTGATCGAGGCGGAACCTCCGCCCTGACCCGGGGTGCCGCGTCTCGCCCCCTTTGAGGGTCCTTCCCGCGTTCAGGCGGAGGCGCGCAGCACGCGTCCCGCGCGCCGCGTCGTCTGCTCCCCGTTCAACACCGCGGCCTCCCCGTTGACGATCACCGCGGAGAGGCCCGAGGGAGGATGATGCGGATCGAGGAAGTCCCCGCGGTCCAGAAACGCGTCGGGATCGAACACGACGAGGTCGGCGAGGAGCCCCTCCGCAATCAGTCCCCGGCCCGCTATGCCGTAACGCTGCGCGGGGGCGGAGGTCATCCTGCGCACGGCCTCCTCCGGCCTCAGGAGCCCTCGGTCCCGGGCGATGCGTCCCAGAAAGCGCGCCGTCGTGCCGTAGGCCCTCGGGTGGGGGCACCCCTCCCCGCTGCGGACGGCCCACGCGTCCGATCCCAGCGCGGTGAGAGGGTGGCCCAGGACGTGCATCAGGTCGTCCTCGCTCTGCTCGTCCAGCAGGACCATCAGCGCGGTTCCCCCGATGCGCAGCAGCCAGTCCATGAAGGCCCCGATACTCTCCGCGTCCATGGTTTGCCGGTTCAGGATGTCCGCCAGGTTGCGGCCCTCGCACGCGGGGTCCGCGGGGCAGCTTCCGATCAGGACCCGCCCCCACCCCTGGAGGAGCATCAGGTTGTCGCCCGGCACGTCGTTCCGCAGGATCGCTTCCGCGATGCGGGACCGCTGCGTTCCGTCCCGAAGTCGCGCGAGCAGGGCCTCCACGCCTCCCTCCGCCGCCCAGGTCGGCAGGAGCGAGAGGATCGTCGTGCTGCCCGCCACGTAGGGGTAGGCGTCGCACAGGACATCCGTGCCCTCCGCACGGGCCCGCTCCATCGTGCGCAGCGTCTCGAATATCTTGCCCCGGTTTGCCCGGCCGATGGCCTTGTGGTGCGATACCTCCACGGCGGCCCCGGTCTCCCGGGCCAGGTCCAGCAGCTCGTCCACGCACTCGGTCACCGTCGTGCTCTCGCTCGCCATGTGGAAGGCACAGCGCCGGCCCCGCCGCGCGGCCACGGAGAGGAGCGCGGCGATCTCCTCCCGCCCCGCATAGCTCCCCGGCGGATAGGCCAGGCCGAAGGAGAGCCCGCAGGCCCCCTGATCGAACTCCCGTTCCAGAAGCTCCCGCATCCGGTCGAGTTCCCGTTCCCTCGGAGGGCGGTCCTCGAAACCCATCACGGCGGCGCGCAGCGTGCCGTGCCCCGTGAGGATCGCCAGGTTCTGGGCCGGATGGGCCGCCTCGATCCTGCGGGCGAAGGAGGCGAAGTCGCTCCATCCCCAGTCGTACTCCGGAGCCGCCCCCACGAAGGGCCCCATATAGCGGGCCAGGGCCTCGCGGTGCTCGTCCGAGAGCGGCGTCAGGGAGAGCCCGCAGTTCCCGCAGACGGAGGTCGTGAACCCCTGGAGGATGAAGTTCCGGGCCTCGGGGCAGCGCAGGATGCCGTGGTCGACATGATTGTGTGCGTCGATGAACCCGGGGGCCACGACCCTCCCCGACGCGTCGACCGTCGTCCTGCCGTCCGGAAGGCGGCCCAGCGCGGCGATGCGGTCGCCGCACACCCCGACGTCCGTGCGGAAGAGGGGGTTCCCCGCCCCGTCCGCCACGTACCCGCCCCTGACGACGATGTCGAACGTCATGCCCCCTCGTCGTCCCTCTCGTAGAGGACGTCGAGACAGGCGTCGCAGAGCGCCCGAAGGCTCGACACCTCCCGCTCCTCCGGAAGGCCCGCGGCTGCGTAGGCCAGGGGCAGTTCCGTGCAGGCCGTCGCGATCGCGAGGTCCTTCTCGCTCCACAGCTCCTCCACGACCTCGCGCATCAGACCGGCCGCCTCGGCCATCTCCCCGGCCTTCACGAGGCGCAGGCAGCGCTGCACCCGTTCCTGCTGCCGCTCCGACGGGTGCAGGAACCGATAGCCCTTCCGCTCCGCACAGGCCGGATAGATTCCGCAGGCCCGCGTCCCCGATGTGGACAGGAGCCACGCCCCCTGCGGACTGCGGCGCCGTGCGGCGTCCACGGTGGCCTCCACGATGTGGACCAGGGGGATGGGCAGATCGGCCCGGAAGCGGTCGATGAAGTGATGGGCCGTGTTGCAGGGGACGGCCAGCAGGTCCGCCCCCCACTCGGCCAGGCGCAGCAGGTCCCGGCGCATCGCGGGCAGGGGGTCGGGCCCGGCGCCCAGAATTCCGTCGGTGCGGTCCGGGATGCCGGGGTCCGAGAGCATCAGAAGGTACGGATGCCCGGCATCGTTTTGAGCCGGAGCCCCCGCCGCCAGAAGCCTCAGAAACTCCGCCGCTGCCGCGGGCCCCATCCCGCCCAGAATTCCCAGTTTTTTCTCGGGCTTGGAGAGCAATTCAGTCAAAACTCCTTTTCGGACGTCCCCATCAATCGGCGGAAGCGGGTCGAGTCCGCCCCGTCTGGAAACGTCGTTCCATTTTCGGAACTCAAAGCGCTTTTATGAACTCCCTGGCCTTCAAAAGGTCCTTGTCCGTCGGGTGCTTTCTCCCGATCCCGCCGAAGAGCCCGAACGGTCCCCAGGTGTCGTATCCCCTGCAGGCGTATCGTCCGACGTAGGTTCCGGCCTTCTCCTTCAGGATGTGCTCGACGGAGGCGGCGTAGTTCTTGAAGTTGATCCCCGCCGTGTAGACGATGAACGTCCTCTGGCGCGCATCAAGCTCGATGTCCTTCGCCAGCTGGACGATGTCGGGGCTCAAGGACTGGAAGTACACGCCCGACGCAAACCCGACGATGTCGTATTTCGAGAAATCCACATCCTTCGCCTGGTCCGCGGGATACAGGTCGCAAGCCCGTTCCTCCGCCATCGCCTCCAGAACTTTTTTCGTGTTGCCGTGATGGGTCGAGACATACACGACGGCAATTTTCGCTTCCATATGGATTTGCTCCTTTCCTTGACCGTCCCGGCGGTCCCGGGCCGATATCCCTGTACGTTTCATGCCCAATTATAGCCATTTTCGTCGATCGTGCATCATGGATATGGCCTTGCCCGGAGGCGACGCCGGGCCTGGGACGAAACGTCGGACGAAAAATTTTTCACGAGGTTATTCTTTTCTTACCCTATTTATCCTGAATATGGGATAATTGAGAAGTCAAGCTATTTCATCTTAGTCGGGAGGGATTGTTGTATGAGGAAGAGACTGTCTTTGTTGGCGTTGTCGCTGTCGGTCGTGATGCTTGTCGGGGCCGTCGCCTGGGGTGCGCCGATCAGGGTTGGCTTCGTCGTTCCCAGCACCCGCGACGACCTGGCGTGGAGCCAGGCGATGTACGAGGGCATCGTTGCCGTTCAGGAGGAGCTGGGTTCGGACAAGCTGGAGCTCTCGATCAGCGAGCGCCTGGGCAACCCGGTGGATGCGGCTGCGGCCATCCGTCAGTACGCCTCCCAGGGCTACGACCTCATCATCGCCCACGGCGCGCAGTACCAGAGCCTGCTGAACGACATCGCTCCAGACTTCCCCAAGACGACCTTCGCCTACGGGACCGGCTACGCCGCGAAGTTCCCCAACATCTTCGCCTACGATCCCCACTCTCAGGAGGGGGCCTACATCGGCGGCGTGGTCGCGGGCATGATGACCAAGAGCGGCGTGATCGGCTTGGTCGGCCCCGTCGAGGCCGGCGATGCCATCAAGTACAACAAGGGATTCGAGATGGGCGTGAAGGCCGTGAACCCGAAGGCCGAGGTCCGCATCGCCTACACGGGCTCCTTCAACGACCTGGTGGGGGCCGGCGAGATCGCCCGCACGGCCATCAATGCCGGTGCGGACTTCCTGAGCGGTTCCTCGCAGCAGAGCGTCGGCGCGCTCAAGGCCGTCGCCGAACACAAGGGGGTCTACTGGATCTCGACGGACCTCAACATGAAGAACGTCGCCCCCGAGTCCGTGCTCCTCGCCCAGGTCTACCTCTTCAAGAACGTCGTGAGGGAGATGCTCGACTCCCGCGCCAAGGGAGAGCTCGGGGGCCGGGCCATCCCGCTCTCCATCGCCAACGGGAACATCGATATCCAGATCAACCGCGAGCTTCCGCCCGAGGTCGCCCAAAAGGTCGAGGAGATCAAGTCGGACATCGCCAGCGGCAAGCTGAAGATCGAACTGAACTGATCGTAATGGGATCGGGGGGCCCGGCTCGTCGGCGGCGTCCCCCGTTTTCCGAATGGCTTGGACGATCGGGGGGATGTCCATGGCGGAACGGATCAAGACCCTCGAGATGAGGGGGATAACCAAGCGTTTTCCCGGCGTCGTGGCGTGCGACTCCGTGGACCTGGACCTGCGTTCGGGGGAGATCCTGGCCCTGCTCGGGGAGAACGGGGCGGGGAAGAGCTCCCTGATGAACGTCCTGTACGGACTCTATCGTCAGGACAGCGGAAGTATCGTCGTGAACGGGAGCGAGGTGGTCATCGACAGCCCCCTCGCCGCCTTCCGGCTGGGTATCGGGATGGTGCACCAGCACTTCATGCTGGTGCCGAACCTCACGGTGACGGAGAACGTCGCGCTGGGGTTCTGCCATCGGCACGCCTTCTCCCTGGATCTGGAGGAGGTGCGCTACAAGATCCTGGACATCTCCCGCAGACACGATCTGGAGGTCAAGCCGGATGCCCTGATCTGGCAGCTCTCGGTGGGAGAGCAGCAGAGGGTCGAGCTGATCAAGTCCCTGGTCCTGGGCGCCAACCTCCTGATCATGGACGAGCCCACGGCCGCCCTGACCCCGCAGGAGACGGACGAGCTTCTGGACCTGCTCGGGGATATGGCCCGCAGGGAGTGCTCCGTCATCTTCATCAGCCACAAGCTGAACGAGGTCCGGCGCGTCAGCGACCGAGTGATGGTCCTCCGGGGCGGCAAGCGGGTCTACGAGGGCCCGACCCGGGAGCTCTCGGACCGCGAGCTGGCGGACCGCATGGCGGGTCGGACCCTGGGGCAGGCCTCGTCCCGCACACCCCACCCTCTGCGCGAGGAGACGGCCCTGGACATCGTGGATGTCCGGGCCAGGGGGGACCGCGACCGCGGAAAACCGGCCCTGAACGGAGTCACATTCGACGTCCGCAAGGGAGAGATCTTCGGCATCGCCGGCGTCTCCGGAAACGGGCAGCGCGAGCTTGCCGAGGTCATCAACGGCCTGCGGAAGGTCGAGAGCGGCAACATCCTGATCGATTACTGGAACATCACCAACCACACGCCCCTGCAGATCATCGAACAGGGCATGGGCTACATCCCGGAGAACCGCATCCGCGAGGGAATCATCCCCTCCTTCTCCGTCCGCGAGAACCTGATCCTGAAGGAGTACGACGGCCCCGAACTCTCGAGCCGGGGCTTCCTGAACCGGGAGAAAATCCGGCGCTTCGCGTCCGACCTGGTCTTCTCCTTCGAGATCAAGACCCCGGACATCGAGACGCCCTGTGCCACCCTGTCGGGCGGCAACATCCAGAAGGTCATCCTGGCCCGGGAGATCACCCGTCAGCCCAAGGTGCTGGTCGCCGTCTACCCGATACGCGGCCTGGACCTCGGCGCGACGGAACACGTGCACAGGCAGCTCCTGAAGATCAGCGAGTCGGGGACCGCCGTGCTGCTGATCTCCGAGGAGCTGGACGAGCTGCTGGACATCTGCGACCGCATCGCCGTCATCTACGAGGGGCGCATCATGAAGGTCCTGAACGCCGCCGAGACCGACAAGCAGGAGCTCGGTCTTCTGATGGCGGGCATCGGCGCCGCGGAGAAGAGCCCGGCCGACGGGGAGGCGGAGGAATGAGAAAGAGTACGATCCTGATCTACAACGTAGCGGTCATCCTGTTCTTCCTTTTCTGTGCGCTCCTGTTGGGGGCCGGGCTCTTCGCGGTAGCCGGCGGCAACCCCCTGGCGGCCTACGCCGTCATGTTCACCGAGCCCCTGAAGGACCCTTTTGGGATATCGGAGACGCTGGTGCGCGCGACGCCCCTGATGCTGGTGGCCGTGGGCGTCGCCATCTCCTTCCGCAGCGGCATCCTGAACATCGGCGGGGAGGGGCAGATCCTGATCGGGGCCGTGGCCGGCGCATTCGTGGGGCTGGCCCTGCCCGACCTGCCCAAGTTCCTTCTGATCCCCCTGATCTTCGCCACGGCCTTCGTCGGCGGGGCCCTGTGGGGGACCATCGCGGGATGGCTCAAAGCCTACCTCGGGGTCAACGAGATCCTCAGCACGGTCATGCTGAACTACATCGCGAGCCAGGTCTACATC
>NZ_CAUUGJ010000046.1:0-16780 GCF_963544685.1 uncultured Fretibacterium sp.
GATGTAGCTCCGTCTCGTGGGCTCGGAGATGTGTATAAGAGACAGGATGCTGGGGTACCCTCTCGTCCTCAAGCCCTCGGACCTGGCGTCCAGCGCGTTCGTCCGAATCGTTCGGGACGGGGACGCCCTGCGTGAGGCGTTCCAGGCCCTGGAGGCCTTCCCCATGAACTTCAGGGGCCAGAGGAGGGAGCCGGTGTTCCTTCTGGAGGAGTACCTCGAAGGGCCGGAGCTCAGCGTGGAGAGCGTATCGGCCGGCGGGACGACGACGGTGCTGGGGGTTACCGACAAGTCCGTAACGGGGGACCCCTTCTTCATCGAGGACGGCCACATGTTCCCGGCGGACCTGAGCGGTGCCGAGGAGCGGCGGGTGACGGGCTACGTGCTGGACGTCCTGAGGGCCGTGGGGTTCGAGCATGGAGTCGCCCATACGGAGGTCAAGCTGACCCCCGACGGGCCCAGGATCGTCGAGATCAATCCGCGGCTCCCCGGCAACTACATCGTGGAGCTTGTGGAACTCGTGACGGGAATCGACATGCTCCGAACCTTCGTGGAGCTTGCGCTGGGGAAGGTCCCTTCCCCGGAGATGAGGGGCCGCGGGACCGGCAGCGCCGCCGTCCTCTTCCTCGTCCCCGACGGGTCCGGGACGGTTCGAAGCCTGAGCGGCGCCGATGAGGCGGCGCGGAGCCCCGGCGTCGTGCGCTGTCTCTTCGAGGACTGCGTCGGTCGGGAAATAGCCCCCGCCATAGACAACGCCTGTTATCTCGGACATGTCGTGACCCGGGACGAGGGGGGGCTCGGAGCCCGAGCGCTGGCCCGGAGGGCGTTGGATGGGGTCCGCGTCGATTTCGCGTGACTTTCGGGGGGAAAGGGGGTACAGCCGTCGTGGCGAACCACAGGAAAAGCCTGGCCGTCCTGCTGGTCTTCACCTTCTTCATGGTGACGGGCTTCGAGATGATCATGCCGCTGATCATCGGGCACTACGTCGACGACCTCGGATTTCTCGCGACGAAGGTCGCCCTTGCCCTGGCAGTCAGGAAGTTCTCGCAGCAGGGGCTGGCGATGTTCGGGGGGCTTCTGGCGGACCGCCGGGACATCAGGAGCCTGATTTCCCTCGGGATGTTTCTGCGGGTGCTGGGATTTTCTGCGCTGGGCTTTACACGGACGTTTCCCGGACTGCTGCTGTCCATGGCCTTCATCGGGTTCGGCGGCGTCCTGTTCGAGCCCGCCTATCAGACGGCCATCGCTTTTTTGACGACGGACGGGAACCGTGCGCGTTACCTCTCGCTGTGCAACACCGTCGTCGGAGTCGCCTCCACCCTGGGGCCCCTGATCGGGGCACTGCTGCTGAGGGTCGATTTCCGTGGAGTCTGTCTTGGGGCAGCGGCCTGTTTCCTGATGAATCTGGTCATCGCGGCGGCCTGGATGCCGCGCGTCCGCGGCGGCGGGCGTGCCGTCCCGGTCCGGCGGTCCTTCTCGACCCTGGCCGGTGACGGACGCTATCTTCGTTTCGTCGGTCTGATGGTCGTGTTCTGGCTGGCCGCGTCCCAGATCGACATCAGTTTCCCCCTGCGCATCCGGGAGATAGCCGGGACTCCGGAGAGCGTCAGCTGGATGTACTCCATCTACGCGGCGGTCACCGCCCTGTTTCAATACCCCCTGGTCTCGTGGCTGCTCAGGAGACACAGCCCGCGGCGGATTGCGGCTGCGGGGACGGGAATCGTGGGGCTGTCCCTCCTCTGCGTTCCCCTCGTGGCGCGGACGGGGCCGTTTCTGGCGCTCGTCGCCCTGCTGACGCTCGGGATGCTGCTCGCGCGCCCCAACCAGCAGAGCCTGGCCCTGTCCCTGGCGGACAGGGAGGCGACGGGGCTCTACGTGGGGTTCAACTACCTCGGATTCGCCGTCGGCAGCGGAGGGGGAGCGCTCCTCGGCGGGATGCTCTTCGACCTGTCCCGCCTTTGGGGAACGCCGAACCTTCCGTGGCCGCTGTACGGGGTCGTCGCCCTGGCTGCGGCGGTCGGGTTCGCGATGGGAAGGGAGTTCGACGGGGCGTAATGAATGGGATTCCGAAGGGACGAGTCCCTTCGGCGGGGTTCGGGGCGGAGCCCCGAGAAGTTCGTTGCTTTTATCCGTTTCTTTTTTTAACGAGCAATGGAGGAGAGAACATGAGGAAGACCGCATTATCGTTATCCCGGCTGTGGTTCGCGGGCACGCTGCTTTTGGCGGCGCTTTCGGTCTCGGCCGGTGGGAGGCCGGCGGAGGCCGGGCGCGGAAACGACGAACTGGTGCTGGTGGAGCGGGAGATCGCATGCAACACGGATCCCGCCTTCTACCCCGGCTCCAATCACTACGTCAAGAACGGGGCGGCGGAGCTGTTGTTCAAGGTGGATCCCCAAGGGGTCGTGCAGCCCTCCCTGGCGGAGGGAATCGAGCAGGCCGACCCCCATACCTGGCGGATACGTCTGAGGCCGGAGGGGCGGTTCTGGAGCGGCAAAAGCATCAATGCCGAGTCGGTCGTCGCGTCGCTCGAGCGGTCGCGCAGGACGAACGTCAGGGCCGCTCCCTTTCTGGAGGGGCTCTCGTTCAAGCCTCTGGACAGCTGGACCGTCGAGGTGACGACGAGGCGGGAGAACCTGTCGGTGCCCCTGAGCCTGTCCTATATGGAGCTGTGCATCATCAACGCGGACGCGCCCCACACCTCCGTGGAGACGATGGACATGAGCGGCATGTACCGCGTCGTATCGTTCGAGCCGAAGAAGAGGATGGTCCTGGAACGCAGCCCCAATTACTACGGGGAGAAGCCCATCATCGGGAGGATCGTCCACGAGGAGATATCGGACGCGGAGACGCGGGTCCTGGCGATATTGAGCGGGCGGGCGGACATCGTGATGCACATCCCGCCCGAGCACATGGCTCAGTTCGATGGGAGGAAGGACGTCGTTCTGCACACGACGCCCCCCGCCAGCACGGAGACCGTCTACCTGAACCTCTCCAGGCCGCAGCTGCGGGATGTCCGGGTTCGGCAGGCCCTGTCGTGGGGACTGAACCGCGGGGAACTGGTGTTGTTGGGGGCCGAGGGGCGGAGCTTCCCCGTGACGACGTGGCTGGGGTCCAACCCGAGGTACAGGGACAGCGGCGGCGGAATTTACGACCGTTACGACCCCGAACGGGCGGGGGCGCTCCTGGATGAGGCGGGCTGGAAGCTGGAGAAGGACGGTCTGCGCCGCAAGGATGGCGCCGTCCTCTCGATGCGGCTCATGACCTGGGGGCCGGGCAAGGCCGTTGGCGAGGCCATTCAGCATCAATGGACAAAGCTGGGCGTCGCGGCCGAGGTGCGGCACGGCGACTACAGCCTGATCCAGACGGCTCGGGAGACGGGCGACTGGGATGCGCTCATCGAGGGTTGGCAGACCTTCGGGGACGAGTTCGCCCTTCTGAGCGGCCAGTTCGCCCCCAAGGGGACCGCGAACTACGGCGGCTACGACGATGCGGAGACGAACGCGTTGCTCGAGGAGCTCTCGAACGCGGGGACGGAGGCGGCGCGGCGCGAATTGGCCATGAAGGTAGACGCACGGGTGGCCGAACGGGCCCCGTGTATCTTCCTCTATCCACGCCCCGAGGGGGTGGCTACGCGCGCGGACCTGAAGGGGTACGTGGACCACTTCAGAAAATTCGAGAACGCGATCAACGCGCAGCTGCACTTTGAATGAGCAATGAGGAATGAGCGATGAGAAATGAGCGATGAGGAATGAGCGACGAGGGCGCCCCGGATGATCCCGCTCGTGCAGCCCAGTCGAGGCCCCGAATGAACGCATTCCACCGGGGGGGCCGTCCCTCCGCGCGGGCGGGCGCGCTTCTGAGAAAACTGGCGGAGATGGCCGTGACCCTTCTGCTGGCGACCCTGGTCCTGTTCGTGCTGACGCACATGGCCCCGGGGGACCCGGTTCGGCTGATGCTGGGGGAGCCGGAGATCGGCACGGCGAACTCGGAAGCCTATCGGCTGCGGTATGCCGAGATGAGGCGGGAGCTTCGGCTGGACGACAACCTGTTCCTCCAGTATGGCGTGTGGCTGGGACGCCTGTTTCGGTTCGACCTGGGGCGCTCCATCCACACCCGGCGCCCCGTGAGGACGGAGCTCCTGGAGCGTTTGCCCGCAACGCTCCAGTTGGCCCTTCCGGCACTGTCGCTGCAGCTGGTCCTGGGGACCGTCCTGGGCGTCGCCTCCGCGGTGAACCGGGGGCGCATGACGGACCACGCCGTTCGCGTCGGCTGCGTCGTCCTGGCGTCCGTCCCCGTCTTCGCGCTGGGGCTGGCGCTGCTGTACTTCTTCGGGGTGCGCCATGCCCTCTATACGATTGCCAACGAAGCGGGCTGGGGGCGCTTGTGGCTTCCCGCGACGACCCTGGGGCTCATCGCCGCGCCCCCGCTGGCCCGCATGATTCGCACGAATCTTCTGCAGGAGTTCGGAAGGCCGTATATCCTGGCGGCCCTGTCCCGGGGGCTGCAAAGGCGGCAGATCGTCCGGGGCGCGTTCCGGAACGTTCTGCTTCCCGTCGTCACGATGACGGCCCTCTCCGCTGCCTCGCTGGTGGGGGGCGCCGTCGTGGTGGAGAGCGTGTTCTCCTGGCCGGGCATCGGCAAGTACGCCCTGGACAGCATTCTGCTCCACGACTATCCGGTGATCCAGGGCTACGGGTTCGTCACCATCGTGATGATCCTCCTGATCAATCTGGGGGTGGACATCGTTTACATCTGTCTCGACCCGAGGCTGCGGGGACGCTCGGGATACGGAAACGCGGAGGGCGAAGCCCATGCCTGATTCGCTCAGGGCCGGGGTTGCGCTGCTCGCGCTTCTCGTCCTGGCCGTCGTCTGTGCGGACCTCGTCGCTCCCTTCGACCCTCTGGAACAGAGCCCTACGGTCCGCCTGTCCCCTCCCTCCATGGAACACCCTCTTGGGACCGACGCCTTTGGGAGGGACATCCTCTCCCGCGTCCTGTACGGCGGGCGCTTCACCCTGACGGCCTCCTTCGCGGCGCTGTCCGCCGCGCTCTGCCTCGGCGTCTGCGCGGGGATGGCCGCCGGGATCCTGGGCGGCCTCTGCGACGCGGTGCTCATGCGGATCGTCGACGTGCTGATGGCCTTTCCGTTCACCGTGCTGGCCCTCGTCGTCACGGCGCTCTTCGGGACGGGGTTCCTCCATCTGCTCTTTGCCGTTGCCGCCGTGTGGTGGGTGCCCTTCGCCCGGCTTGCCCGGAGCATCACGCTGAGCTCCGGGAACGATACCGAGGTCGCGGCGGCCCGTGTCCTCGGGGCAAGCGGCCTCACCATTGCCGTCCACGAGATTTTGCCGAAGGTGACCGGACCCGCATGGGTCCTCGCGACGTTCGAGCTGGGGAAGCTCATCCTTTCCCTTTCGGCCCTGTCCTTCTTCGGCCTCGGGGCGAAACCCCCTTCCCCGGAGTGGGGAACGATGCTGGCGGACGCCAAGGTGCACTTCTTCAGGGCCCCTCACCTCCTGCTGGGGCCGGCGCTCTTCATCTTTCTGACGGTGCTGTCCCTGAACCTTATGGGGGAAGGACTGAGGGACCGACTGGACCCGTTCGAGATCCCCGGATTCTGACGGGCGGCACCGACGGAAAATACCGCGGAAAAATCTCAAGGATGAATCGAACGGAAGGAACGGGGGGGAAGCCGGGATGGAAAGGGAGGTCCTGAGGGTCCGGGACCTGTGGGTATACCATCGGAGCGACGACGGGGGGACTGCGACGCTGAAGGGCGTCGATTTTTCGCTGGCGGCCGGGGAGTGTCTGAGCGTCCTTGGCGAGAGCGGGGCGGGGAAATCGACCCTGGCGAGGGTCATGACCGGCCTGCTTCCCCCGTCGGCCAGGGCCCTTGGGCGAATGCACCTGGACGGGACGGAGCTCGACCTCTCGTCCAGCGGGACGGACTGGCCGGGAATCCGGGGTTCGAGGATCGGCCTCGTCCTCCAGGACGCCCAGCAGGCGCTGAATCCTGTGCGGAGGGTCGAGGCTCATTTCAGGGAGACGCTCCTCTTTCACCATGCCGTCCCCCGTGACGAAGTGCTCCCGACCGCAAGACGCATCCTCGAATTTCTGAACTTCGGGGATCCGGATGCGGTCCTGGACTCCTACCCCTTCCAGCTCAGCGGAGGAATGTGTCAGAGGGTGTGCATCGCGTTGGCGCTGTGCCTGCGTCCCCGTGTGCTGATTGCGGACGAGGCGACCTCCGCGCTGGACGGGGTGAGCCGTGCGGAGGTCATCGGGCTCCTGAGGAAAACGCGGGAGCGCCTGGGGCTCTCCATCGTGTTCATCACCCACGATATCGCCGCCGCCTGTTCGGCCGCCGAAAAACTTCTCGTCCTCGAGGATGGGACCGTCAGGGACTACGGCCCCGTTCGCTCCGTGCTCGGCAGTCCGCGATCGGCGTTCACCTCCGGGCTCGTCGGCGCCGCCCGGAGGATACCGACGCCGAGGGCGGAGGCCGGGGGAGGGCTCGGGGCCCGTCCGGCGGTGCTGGAGGTCGAGAATTTGAGCAAGTCCTTCGGGGCCGGGGGCGATGCGGTGCTGTGCGGGCTCTCCCTGTCCGTGGCGAGGGGGGAGATCGTCGGGGTCCTGGGTGGGAGCGGATGCGGAAAGTCCACCCTGGCCCGCTGCCTCGTGGGGCTGGAGGAGCCCGATTCCGGTCGGATTCTGTTCGAGGGGGAAAGCCTGTCCGCCTGGCGGGAACGGGACAGGAAGGGGCTCAACCGCGGCGTACAACTCATCTTTCAGGACGGCCGCGCCTGCCTGAACCCCGGGCGCAGGGTGCTCGCTCTCGCAGGGGAGCCCCTGAGGTACATGAAGCTGTGCGGAAAGCGCGAGCGGGACGACGCCGCCGCCCGCTCCCTGACGGAGGCCGGCATCGGGGAGGAGCTCTTCATGCGGCGGCCGCCGGAGCTGAGTACGGGACAGTGCCAGCGCGTCGCGATTGCGCGCGCTCTGTCGGCCGGTCCCCGGCTCCTGATCTGCGACGAGGCGACCTCCGCGCTGGACGCGGCCACCAGGAATCAGGTTCTGGAGTTTTTGATGGAGATCAACGGCCGGGATGGGATCTCCATCCTGCTGATCTCCCACGACGTCGGAATATTGAAGCGCTGCTGCCACCGCGTCGTGGTGATGGACGGCGGGCGTTTCGTCGAGGACCTTCCCCCGTCCCGGCTGGATGAGGCGCGCCATCCCTCTACCCGGAAGCTGCTGCGGAGCGAACGTACGGTTGCCTCCGCTTTCTCCCGGATAATCTCCTCTTCTCCCGAATGATTCCAATATCTAAATCGCTTGTAGACAATAAGCAGAGAGCCGGCAAAATATGAGCTGTACGAATCGCTTAGTTTTTTATCAACACGAACGGACTCATTCGCGCGCTATTTTCCCCAGAGGATCGACTTCCGAGAGGTTCGAAACGACGATATTCTGCGGATTTGGGCTGTTACTTTTGTTTTGACAATCCAGCCGTTTTTGCGCGCCTCACTCCACGATGTACATGAAGGACACGCCTCTGGGCCCCCGCCAGAGATCGTCGATACGCCACAGGTCCTCCACAGGTTTGAAGAGGCGATTGTACCTGGACCGCGTCACCCCGTCGGGGTTCAGCATGTTATCCGCGTCCGGGTTTTCCGACGGATCGGGCGGCTCCAGCCCCAGCCGCTCGGCCTCGGCGATCCGGCGCAGGGACTCCGCACGCCGCTCGGCAATCGTGCCGCGCCTGTCGTAGGCGTCGTCCAAAGCCGCGGCCATGCCCGGAAGCTTCTTCAGTTTTTCGTCCAGCAGTTTCTCGGACCGCTCCGCCTCCTTGACGCTCCGCAGGCTCAGGACGGCGTAGTCCTTCAAGAAATCCTCGTAGGTCAGATGCTTGACCACAACGGTGTGGTTCTCGTCGTTGTCCGAGGTCACCCGGCGCTCCCAATCCTTCAAGCGCTGGGCCATCACCTCGGTTTTATCGGTTATCTCGGTCACATAGCTGTCGCACAACTCACCAGCGTGCAGAATCGTGGCCGTCGAGGTGCCGTCGCCGTTGTCGAGGAACGGACCCGGCTCAATGCCTCGCTCCCTGCGCTTAAAATCCCGCTCCAGAAGGGCGACCGCCATATCGTGATTCTTCCGGACGTGGGCAACCGCCTTCTCGAAGTAGTGAGCCTCCAAAGGATTGTCCGGATTCCTGCCGTCCAGGATCAGCTTCATCCTGGCGCTGTCCCCGGCCGTCTCGGCCTGGAGGCGCGTCAGCTCCTTGTCCAGCTCCAGACGGTCCCTGCTCGTAAGGTAGTCCTCCTGCCCCAGCTTCGCCAGGTCCTTCATGGCCGTCATGGTCGCAGCGGTGCGCCTGACGTAACACTCGACCTCTGTGTTCCTCTCCCTGGGCAGCTTTGCCGCGGCCTCGGCCTGCCGGGTCTCTATCTCCGGAGCCGCCTTGCCGCCGGTCTCGGGCCTGACGACCGAAGGCGCGGTTTCCGCCGCACGGCTCAGGCGCTTTCCCTCCTCGGAGAGGAGAACCGAATCCCGCACGTTCGGCTCCGGAATCGGGGCGGAAGGGACGAAAGAGCGCGAAACGAGGGGCCGGCTCCGCAACGAGAACGGCGCCGGCCGATGCATCAGCCGCGCCCACAGGCCGTTTCCAACATCCAGACGCATCGTGTCTCAACCTCCTCGTCCTGTTTCAAAGCCTTATCCTTCGGACCTCCTGTCCCCAGGAACGCTTGAAGCACCACTCTTTAATACATCTCACTTTCATTATACCCCAGGCAAACGCCGAACCGGCCGGACTTATTCCTCTCCCCTCAGGTGCGCGACGATCTTCCGGGCTAGGGCGGGGCCGAGGCCGGGCACGGCGCAGAGCTCCTCGGGCTCCAGGGCGGCGATGCGCTGGACGGAACCGAAGCGCACCAACAGCTGGGCCGCACGCGCCTTTCCGATGCCGGGCACGTCCTCCAGGGCCGACCGGCGCAGCCTTCCGGCCCGCGCGTTGCGATGCGTCGTGATGGCGTAGCGATGGACCTCGTCCCTCAGGCGCTGGAGAAGCTGCAGGACGGGGTCGTCGAGCCCCAGACGCAGGGGGTCGTCCGGCCATCCGGGCAGGAAGACCAGTTCCTCCCGCTCGGCCAGGGCGATCAGGGGAAGCTCCAGCTTCAATTCATCGAGGGCCTTCAGCGCAAACTCCAGCTGGATGGGGCCTCCGTCGATCAGGGTGAGCTGCGGCATGGGCTCGGATTTGTCCAGGACGTGCCGGTAGCGGCGCAGCACCGTCTCCCGCATGGAGGCGAAGTCGTCGATCTCCCCGTCCTGCAGGGTCCGGATTTTGAAGCGGCGGTAGAGCGAGGGGTTGGGGCGCCCCTGCTCGAAGACGACGCAGCACCCGTAGGTCTCGCGCCCGGACATGTGGGAGATGTCGAAGGCGTCCATCCGCCACGGAAGCGTCTTGAGCCCGAAGAGCTCCTGCATCCGGTTCAGCACCTGCCAGGTCTCGCTGTCCAGGTCCTCCTGGAGCGTCGAGGAGACGCGCTGGCGCGATATCCGCCACAGCGCGCGGATGGTGTCGCGGTACCGCGCGGCCTCCTCGAAGGCCATCCGCTTCGCGGCCGCGTCCATCCTGTGGCGGAGCCGCTCGACCAGCTCGGCGGTGTTGCCCTGGAGGAGCAGGATGATGTCGTTCACGCGCTCGCGGTACTCCGCCTCCGTGCAGAGCGCCGCGCAGGCGCCCATGGACCGGCCGAGGCTGTACTCCAGGCAGGGGCGCCGCTCGGGGTCCGGGCGCAGCTCCGACCGACAGACGCGCAGGGGAAAATAGCGCTCCGCCAGGCGCAGCAGGGTGCGGATGTTCCCGGCACTGACAAAGGGCCCCAGGTAGACGGAGCCGTCGTCCTCCTTCCGGCGCGTGATCTCCAGGCGCGGAAAGGCCTCGTTCGTGATGCGGATGTAGGGGTAGCGGTCGCTCATCTTGAGGTCGATGTTGAAGAAGGGCGAGTAGCGCCGGATCAGTTTGGCCTCGACGATCAGGGCCTCGGCCTCGCTCTCCGTGCGGATGACGGAGATGTCCCGAACCAGCGAGACCAGCTTGCGGAGCCGCGGCGAGGCGAACCCCGAGTGCCGGAAGTACGACGACACCCGGCGCTTGAGCTTGATGGCCTTGCCCACGTAGAGTACGGTCCCCTCCTCGTCCCGCATGATGTAGACCCCGGGCTTCTCGGGCAGCCCCTTGAGGATGGCGGCGATGTGCGGCGAGGTCATGACAAGGGCCCCCCGCCCGAAAAACGGGGGCTCACGGCATGAGCTGTTTCGATCCTCCGGGTCCCGGATCTCACGGGACGTACGACGTGCCACATGCCTACAGTTTACCGCGCATCCCGCCCGCCGTCACCCGGAGAGGGCGGGGGCTCCGACAGTCGGAGCCCCCGCCTCATCGGTCCGGGCGACCGCCGGGGTTCGCTCAGCGCGTTCCGGCGCCGATCCCCCGCTCCTCGTCGGTGCCCGGGACCAGCGAGTCGCAGGCGGCCGCGCAGATGCCCGCCACGGCCATGGGGGTCTTGAGGATGGCCCAGAGCATGCCCCCCAGGGTCTGAACGAGCGTGCCGCTGGCCGGGTTCATGAAGAGCTCCTGATTTTTCTCCACCCAGCCGGGCAGGCCCAGTGCCATCAGGAAGGAGAAGCCCACGATGAGCACATTGCGCTGACTCCCCATATCCGCGCGCATCAGGACCTGGATGCCCAGGGCGCCGATGGTCCCGAAGAGCGCGATGTAGGCCCCGCCGATGATCGGCGACGGCATGGTCGCGATCAGTGCGCCCAGCTTTCCGACGAAGCTCATGAGGATCAGCAGGATCGCCCCGGTCCGGACCACCCACCGGGACGCCACCCCGGTGAGGCCGATCAGCCCGACGTTCTCCGTGTAGGAGGTCGTCCCCACCGAGCCGAAGAGCCCGGACAGGGCACAGTTCAGGCCCTCGGCCCCGATGCCCCGGCTGATGGTCTTCTCGTCCGGGTCCTCGATCCCCGAGGCGTAGGAGACCGAATGGTAGTCCCCGATCGACTCGATCATCACGGCGAAAAAGCCCGCGAGCATCGCGCCGAAGGCCAGCAGGCTGAACTTCGGGGGCCCCCAGGGCATGAAGATCTCATAGCGCAGCCAGGGGGCCTCGGCCACCCGGTCCAGGCCGATGTGGGCGGGGTGCCCCTCGGGAAACACCCCGGCGCGCGACAGCCCGAGGCAGACCAGGTAGGTGATGATGATGGCGGAGAGGATGGCGAAGATGTTGACGTACTTGTTCCGGCTCACCAGGCTGAACAGGAAGATCAGGAGGACGACCGCCAGGGACGCGGGCCAGTAGTTGGCGGCGTTGCCCTGGATGGCGACGGGAGCGAGTGAGAAGCCGATCGCCATGATCACGGGGCCGATGACCACCGGGGTGATGACCTTCCGGACATAGCCCACGATTCCGCTGTACCCGACGACGGACAGAAGGATGCCGCCGAGGATGAGCGCCCCGCCGATATACTGCATCACGGCCTCCGGCCCCATGGCCTTGTACGCTCCGATCACGGTCATCACCGAGGGGATGAAGCTGAAGCTCGACCCCTGCACGATGGGGAGCCCCGACCCCAGCTTGGGGTGCGTCTGGATGAGGGTCGCCACCCCCATGCCGAAATAGACGCACGAGATGAACGCCGCGACCTGAAGCACATCCATCCCCATGGCCGGCCCGAAGATCAGCGGGACCAGCGTGGTCGCTCCGAACAGCGTCAGCACGTGCTGGACCCCGGCGAGGATCATGATGGGGAAGGGGGGATTGTCGTCCAGTCCGTAAATCAGTTTCTTTGCCATCGACCATACCTCCTGAAAGATATTTCCTCTCCACATAAAGCGGGGCGGCAGGACCGCCCGCTCAACCAGCCTTCAACCTGTGACATTCGTCCTGTTATGGCATTCATCTTCGTCCGCTCAGGTGCAGGCCCACAAGGGCACCATCCTCCAGGCCGCCCTGAGCTCCCCGGCATGGCGGTCGGCCTCGGGGTCCACGTCCCTCAGGCACTCGTAAAAAGCCCTGGAATGGTTCATCTCCCTCAAATGACAGAGCTCATGCAGCAGGACATGCCGCACGAGCCCGGAGGACAGAAAAAGAAGCCGCGCATTCAGGCTGATGTTCCCCCTGGACGAGCAGCTTCCCCATCGACTCTTCATCTCCCTGACCGCAATCCGCCCCACCTCGAAACCATGTTCCGCCGCCAGCTCCGTCAGGAGCCGGGGCAGAGCCTCCCTCGCGCGCAGAAGGACCCAACGCCGCAGCGCGGCCAGAGCCTCCCCCCTGCAGAAGTCCCGCGGCAAGCGCACGACCCCGTCCCGGGCCAGAGTCCTCTGCGGCGCGGAGTCCGAGAGCTCGACCCGCCAAGTCTCCTCCAAGGCCCTCAGGACGATGCGCCCCGGAACGGAGACCGCCTGGCGTCGGGGCTGAGCGGAGGACAAAAGCTCCATCCGTTCGAGGTTCTTCCGTATCCAGGCCTTATGCGGTTCGATCAGGCGTTCGATCTTCCGCAGCGAGACCAGGCCTGCCGGCACGACCACCGTCAGGCCTCCGCTGCCGACGATCAGCCGCAGGTGCCTGGCCCGCGCGCTTCGCCGAAGCTCGAAGGAACATTTTCCTCCGCCCACGGCCCCCAGATCCAGGACAAGCCTCTCCCTCTCCGCCCCGTCCGGCATCTCACGCGCTTCATCCTCCTCGCTCGAGGCGCGGGCGGCGAGGGGCTCCGCCCGACGCTTCGTCAAACCGGGTTCTCCCGGCCCTCCAGCAGGCGGGAGACGTTGGACCGGTGGCGGAACATCGCCAGGAGCGCAAGGAGCAGCGCCAGGAGGATAAAGGGAAGGGGCGCATCCAGCATCCAGAAAAAGGCCGGCAGCGCCAGCAGGGACACCATGGAGGCCAGGGATACGTAACGCGTCGACGTCATGACGGCGTACCACAGGGCTCCGCTCATCAGGACGATCGCGAAGGAGTTGTAGGGCCAGATGAAGAACATGGTCCCGTAGGTCGTGGCCACGCCCTTCCCCCCCCTGAACCTCAGCCAGACGGGGTAATTGTGCCCCAGGACGGCGGCCAGGGCCGACAGCGAGAGCAGCCAGGGGTCGGAGGAGGCCGATTCCACGGTGAGCAGGAGCGCCAGGGCCCCTTTGAGCATATCGACCAATGTGACGAAAACGGCCCATCCCTGCCCCATCATACGGCGAACGTTGGTCGCGCCGATGGATCCGGACCCGACCGTGCGTATGTCGACCCCCCTGAAGATACGGGCCACCAGGTATCCCGTAGGCAGAGAGCCGATGAAATAGGAGACGAACATCCAGAACATTGCGACCCGCATCGCTCATCCCTCCTCAAAACAAGGCCCCAACAGGGGCGCTCCGGCAAAAACATATCCCGCTCACGGAGCCTGCGCCCGAAGCGCCGCCCCGCTCGCAGGCTCTCTTGCCGGAAGGTTCCGGCCGCGCAGCGGTCAGTCGATGCCGCCGATGCGGTCGGAACCCTTTTTGATATTCAGCTGTACGAGGTCCTTCTCTTTGAGGGTATCCCACTTGAGGTTCAGGACCAGGAGGAAGATAGCGGAAAAAGGATCGACGCGCCAGGAGGCGCTATCCTTCGCAAAGGACTCGCGTATCGTCTGAAGCTGCCGCAGCCCTTTGTCGTCCTCCTCCATATCCGCCAGGAAGCGCCGGACCTCCGAGATGGTGTCGATCCCGGCGGCACGAAGGATGATGTAGAGGTAGTTGAAGCTGCCCTTGAGATAATCGGGGGACGGCACGAAGATCGGAAACCCCGCCTTGACCGCCAGGGAGTTCCAGTGGCTCAGGGCGTTCGGCTCCGCCTTGAAAAAGGAGTACAGCTCCTCCTCGCTGAAAGTCCGCTCCGCCGAGATCGTCTCGTCCCGTGACGTCCCCGGGTCCTGAACCGGAGGCACCAGGACCGCGACGTCCTTGACCTCCTCCCACAGGGACAGGAAGCCCTCGTCGGCCTCCTCGAGGAGGGCCGCCAGGCGAACGAGCCTGCGCTTCAGCTTTTTCTCGGAGATTGAGTCCACGTTGAGGTTGACCCGCGGAGAGATGGTCGCCCAGGCCTCCTGGAGCATGGTGCGCAGCTCGAGACGAAACCCGAGCCCCCGGTATTTGCCCCATTCCCGCAGGGAGGAGCGGCTTTCGGAGAGGGCAAGGGTATAGACGACAGCCGGATATCCGAAGCGGAAGGGGTCCTCCAGTCCGCTCGAGGGAACGGACCGGTCCCGATCGACGTCGAACTCGGCCAGGATGATCTCCTCGACTTTATAAACGTCCTCGGGAAACCGGAGGAGAACCCGAACCGTAACCAGGTCCGACACGGCGTTCAGCCCCGCATCCCCGTCGTCCCCCCGGGCGTTCAGAGCGCGGACCAGATCTGCCGGGGCCTTGGCCCATCCCTCGATACTGTGAACCTCGATATCCTCCCGCTCAATCAGGTCCTGAACAAGATTGCGCACGCGCGAGGCATACTCCTCATAGAGGGAGAGTTTCTCGACATAGCTGATGCCCAGTTCGTCGACACGACGTCTATCCAACACAATCACCGTCCAAAAATGAACTGCACGCCCTGCAACCCATCGATCCGACCATTCATTCGCTCCAACTATCCATTCCAACCGTCCACCCGCGTTCACGACTCACTCGGGTTAGAGTATAACCCACGAAGAGCCTCTTGAAAAGCACGGCTCCCGCCTCATCGGCCGCTCCGGGGAGCCCGGTGCGCTTCCCGCCCCCGCACCGCGGGACCTCGGGAGGCGCCGATCGCATCGGCGTTTTCCTCAACCTTTCGACAAAAACGCACGGCAGAGCGCATCCAATTCCAAAACCACACCCAGGCGGTCGAGCGGGGCCGGCGGACAGGGTTGGGGCAGCTCCTCCCCGGCACAGGGAACCCCGACGCCCCTCGCGAAGGCCTCCACCTTGGGATCGTAGGGCAGCACGGCAAGCGGCGTCCCCCACAGGGCGGAGAGCACGGCGAAGTGCAGGCGCATCCCTACCGCGGCGGATGCCCCCGGCCAGAGGCGCGCGGCCTCCTCGAGCCCCGCAACCCGCTCGACCCTATCGAGCCTAAGCCTCCCGGCCCCCTTCATGGCGCCAAGCAGGATCTCGTCCTCGCCCGACAGCGCCACGCCGACGACCTCACCGGGAAAGTCCGCGGCGAGGGGCGCCGCCAGCCGGGCGAAGCGGTCCGCGTCCGGGGAGGGGCGCAGGTTGAGCAGAAGCCGCCCCGTTTTTTCCTCCGTCCGCCCCGCATCCTCCCCCGCAGCTCGCGGGATCTTCAACGTCAGGGCCAGATCCCCGCCACGCACGGCGGATAGCCCGAGACGGTCGGCCCATTCCATCGAGGGCGCATCCCTCAGGTGCAGGACGCGGCAGGCCCTCAGCGCATCCCGGGTCAGCCAGCGCGCCCCAGCGCTCCGCAGCGGTCCGATCGACTGCCCGAGGGCCCAGGGGACGGCCCCGCAGATGAGGGCCAAACGCACCAGCCCCCAGTACCAGAGACAGGATCGCAGGCTCGTCCCATCCTGAAAGAGCCCTCCGCCCCCCAGGAGCAGGGTCTCGCTCGACCGCAGCGCCGAGACGACGCCGCGCAGGCGCCAGCGGGAGACGGAATCGACCCCGAACGCGCGCCGGGAGCCCTCCGGATCGTTCGAGAGCATGACGACGCTTCCCCGCCCGACGCCCGCCCGCTCCAGGGCCTCCAGGGAGGCGCCGGCCAGAAGTTCGTCCCCCAGGTTGCCGAACCCATAGTAGCCGGCCAGGGCAACCCGATAGCGCCGGGCCCCTCCTTGCGGGGTCATCGTGTCATTCCGCCAGGACGCGGAGCCGACGCCACAGGGGCAGCAGAATCCGGCCGACGGCCAGCACCACGACCGAGCCGAGAATCAGGCCCAGCCACAGGCCGTTGAACTCCCGAAGCAGGATGAAGGCGATCGGCGTATGAAAGTGGCAGAAGCTGTTCACGACGGAGGAAAACCCCAAGGCCGCGCCGAGGCGGAGGAGCTCGCGGTAGCGCGCCCACAGGCCGTTTTTGACGGCAAAGGCAAGCAGCATCAGGCACGGATAGCCCAGGAAGACCTCCTTGCTGCGGGGACGGGCGACCAGCCACTGCTCCAGCGTCCCGCGCACCCTGGCCTCGAAGCCGGGGATGAACCGGACGTTGTCGCTCCGGAACAGCATGATGCCCAGGAGGATCAGGAGCACGCCGCCCAGCATCAGCTCTCCCCAAAGCGGGGGACGGGACAGGAAGGCGTCCAGGGACTCCGGATGGACCCGGTTCTTCAGGTCATGCAGCAGCACCAGGAGCGGCGGCAGCAGAAGGGTGAGCTTGACCCCCGAGAAGGTCCTCAGCCGCAGCATGTGGAGCGGGTCGCTGAAGAAGGCGGCCAGGGCGAGCCCCCCGATGACGGCGGCGAGGAAGCCGCAGAGGATCGGCCCCCATGGGGCAATCCGCGTCCGGCCCGAACTCATGGCCATCAACGAGGCCTCCGTCACGATGAGCGGGGCGGCCAGCGCCCCCAGAAGACGGCCTGCGGCCGGGACCGATCGGATCAGAAACGCCCCACCCCCCGCGAGGAGAAAAAACACGGCGACGGAGGCCAGGCCGACCGTTTTCCCAGCCTCTCCATCCCCTCCGAGTCGCAGGGCATAGCGCCACAGGGCAAACAGGAACGCGGCGACAAGGGCATAGGC
>NZ_CAUUGJ010000047.1:0-16669 GCF_963544685.1 uncultured Fretibacterium sp.
CCAGTAGACGATGAACTCGTTGTACTCGCGCGGGGTGAGGCCCATGTACGCCAGCGTCTCGCGCAAAAACGCGGCGGTGTCCGAGCCCTTGACGACGAAGCCCCTGGAGAAGTCGGGCGGGTTTCCGTCGGACGCCCCCTCCCAGAAGAGGTAGCTGTACTCCCGGCCCTGTTTGTCGGTGAGGGTACCGTCGGGCCGCGCGGTGACGTGCCACGCACCGTCGGGGTCGGGCGCGGGGTAGGTGCAGGTCAGCCTGCCCTTGTACTCCAACCGCACGGTCACCTCCGTCTCGGCCTCCGGGTAAAGGTAGATGACGGGCTTGGCAAATGTCTTATTCCATCCCTCCATATCGAGAGAACGGTCCGAAGGGTCTCGACGAATTGCAGCATGGAGAATAGGGCATTCGGGATAGGTATCGGAGAACAGTCCTATTGGGGAATAGCCGTAATCGTAGTTGTATCTGTACCGTAAACGCCTGTTTTCCCCGATAGGCCCGTCGGGCCACTGGAACGTGCGCCACACGTCCTCCTCTTCGGAGGCGGAACAATCGCTGTAGAAGGGGGTCCCTTGAAAGTCCAGCTCCAACACAGGTGGCGGTGTCTCCGCCGCTTTCCTTGCCCTGTCGTCCGGAGGTATCCTCGCGAAAGGGGAGCTCCCTACGGGGGTGACCGAAATGGTCCGTACGCCGTATGCTCCAAGCAATACCGCCAACGATAAACAGGCTGTAAAACAGGCTTTGAGGAAGGTTCTTTTTCCTGGTTTCATGCTCTTTGCCTCCTTATCGGGCAAGCCCGCGGGCTCAAAGCAACGCTCTCGTCAGGCAAGCTCCGAGAGGGCCCGGACCAGAAGGGCGTTCTCGTCGGGCATGCGCGTCGCCACCCGGATGCAGCTTCCATCCAGGCCGGGGAAATTGCGCGTATGCCTCACCACGAGCCCCCGTTCCAGAAGCGCGCGAATGACGCGCTCGTCGTCATCCACCTCGATCAGGAAGAAGTGCACGCGCGAGGGGCGCACCCGAAACCCCGAGCGGGCCACGGCCTCCATGAAACGGGGCGTCTCCGCCGCGTAAAAGGCGCGCGTCCTCCGGGCGCAGGTCCCGTCCTTCATGAAGCTCAGGACCGTCTCCTGCGCGACGGCGTTGACGCTCCAGGTCGGCTGGCGTCCCTTGAGCCGCTCGACCCAGCTTCGGGACGCCAGGACGTACCCGATTCTCGCCCCGCAGAGGTGGTAGAGCTTCGTCAGCGACCGCAGGAGCAGGATGTTGGGAAGTGCGCCAAAATCAGGGGATACCTCCTCGCCGTCCGGGAGCAGAAAGTCCGAATACGCCTGATCGACGGCGAAGAGCGTGCGCGGGTTTGCCCGTGCGCGGGCCTCCAGTTCCCCAAAGGGGATGCAGCTCCCCGTGGGGTTGCAGGGGTTGCAGACGAAGACGAGGGCCTTCCCCTCCACGTCCCGCAGGTCGAAGATGTCGGCCGTCGGCACCCCGAAGGCCTCGAGCGCCCGCCGATACTCCCCGTAAGCCGGCTGGAGCACCGCGGCGGTCATTCCGACGAAGAGGGAGGCCAGGAGGTAGAGGGCCTCGTTAGAGCCGTTGGTGAAGAGCACCTCGTCGAGGGAACGTCCCTCGCGCTTCGCCACGAGCGTCCGAAGCGCAAGGGCGTCGTCGTCGGGATACTCGGACAGACAGCGGATCAGGTCGATCTCCGGCATCACAGGGGGGGGCAGGACATTCGTATTGACGCTGAAGTCGACGATGCGCTCCGGCATGGGAAGCCCCATCGCCGCATACAGCTTCTCGGGGTTCGCGCCGTGCGGACGACGGGAGAAACTCGCCTCGGGCTGGATCATGATGCGCTCCTTTCCTCCTGTGTTCCGGTCAGTCCAGGCCGTGCAGGGCGAGGATGGTCAGCAGCACGAACAGCGCAACGGCGGCGTCCAGCAGGGCGTGGGCCCTCAGGATGTCCTCGGGCTCGGGCTCCCGCACGGCGTCGCCAAGCCAGGGCCTTTCCTCTAAGACCCCTCCATAGATGCCGCCTCCGCCCAGCCGGATGCCCAGGAGTCCCGCGAAGGCGCTCTCGCCGTGCGCACTGTTGGGGCTCCTGTGCTTCCTCCGGTCTCTCAGAAGGACGCGAAGGCCCCGCAGGAGGGGGTAACCCAGGCAGGCCCCGGCCAACACCGCAGCCACCCCTCCGATCCGCGCGGGAAGGAAGTTCAAAACGTCGTCCAGCCGCGCGCTCGCCCATCCGAAGTCCTGATAGCGTTCGTTCTCGTAGCCCACCATGGAGTCCAAGGTGCTCACGGCCTTGAAGGTCCAGACGCTCAGCACCGCCGCGACGCACCCCCCGGCAACATACCCCAGGGCCGCGAAGAAGAGCACGGAGAGGACCCCATCCACGGAGTTCTCCGCCACCGTCTCCACGGCGGCACGCACCATGCCGGCCTCATCCAGAACATCCGTGTCGCGTCCGACGACACGCGACAGCGCCGACCGGGCCGCGTCGAGGTCGCCCCGGAAGAGCGCCGCAGCGACCGGTAGGGTCTCGTCCTTCAGGGAGCGCCACGCGAGCGCCGCGTAGAGCAGATAAGCCTCCGCCGCGAAGAGAGCCCCGGGAGCAACGGAGGCCCCCAACAGGAGCAGGCCGACGGACGCGGCCGTCATAGCCAGCACGGCAACACAGAGGAGAACACCGCGCCGGCGACCCTCCTTCCGTTCCCCCTCCCCGGGGTAGAGGCGCGCCTCCCAGAAACCGATGACTCGTCCTATTCCGGCGACGGGGTGGGGCAGTCTTCTCGGGTCGCCCAGCAGAACGTCCAGCAGCAAAGCCGTGCCCAAGATGAGGACAAAATCCATATACGCCATTCTCCGAACGTCAATCCCCGCATCTGCAATTTTCTTGTCTTATACGATCGATATGGGGGCTTCGCCCCTCCCAACGCCTCTGCCTCCAGAGGGGAGCCTTCCGGCAGCCGCTCGCTTCGCCTGCGGACCGTCAGCCTCGAGACAGCGGCCCGGCAAGATTTCTCCTCAAAAAAGGCAAGCTGGGGTTCCACCGGGAGGCTTCATGGATTAAATCAGCGTTTCCTTGTATTATACAATTCGGAGGGACCGACGGGATGGAGCCCGGAAGAAGCCGGAGAAAATCGAACCGAAAGGGATTCCCCGAACACGGGGAATGCAAAGACAAAGGGAGTGGAAGAGCACGATGAACGAAATGAAAGAGCCCCTCTCTCTGGCCGAGGCCCTGAGCCTCATCCGTCCCCTCGACGCGGACTCGATGGCCGCGGCGGCGGAGTATCAGGACCGCCTTCTCAAGCCCGCCGGAAGCCTCGGAGAGCTGGAGGCCATCGCCATCCGCATCGCGGGCATCACCGGGAAGCTCCACAACACGGCGGACCGGAAGATCCATTTCCTCTTCGGCTCCGACCACGGGGTCTACGAGGAAGGGGTGTCCGGCTCACCGCAGTACTTCACGAAGGCATTGATGGAGTTCTACGCCAACAGGGCCGGATGCGGCATTAATGTGCTCTGCAGCCACGTTGGGGTCGAGCTTCGCCTGTTTGACCTGGGGGTGCGGGACCTGGCTCCGCACCCGTGCATCGATGCGACGCATCGCCTGATGCCCAACGGCACGGAGAACTTTTTCCGAACACGGGCCATGACGACGGAGACGGCGACCCAAGCTGTGGAGCTGGGCATTGGCCTCGTCGGAGAGGCAAAGGCCGAGGGGTATCAGATCGTGGGGGCCGGCGAGGTGGGGATGGGCAACACCACGCCGGCGGCGGCCTGCATCATGGCCGCGCTGGGCCTGGAAAATCCCGACGACGCCGTGGGGCGGGGCGGGGGATTGACGGACGAGTCGTTCGCCAGAAAAAAACGCGTGATCGGGGAGGCGCTGGAGCTTCACCGCCCGAACCCGGACGACCCCATCGACATCCTCTCCTGCGTCGGTGGTCTGGACATCGCCGCGATGACGGGCGTCTTCCTTGGGGCGGCCGTCCATCGTCTGCCCGTCCTCGTCGACGGGGTCATCTCCATCGCCGGGGCCCTTCTGGCCGCGAGGCTCTCCCCGACCTCGAAGGAGTTCATGATCGCCTCACACCTCTCGAGTGAGCCCGGCTATGCGGTTGCGGCCCGGGTATTGGGGCTGACCCCGCTTTTGAACCTCGGCATGAGGCTGGGGGAGGGGACGGGCTGTCCCCTCGCCATGCAGGTGGTGGACGACGCCCTGGCCGTGATGAACCGCATGGGGACCTTCGACGGGGTGTCGCTGGAGTCGGAGTATCGAAAGGAGCTCAAAGCATGAGGCCCTTGGAGCGGGATTGACGGGATTTCGGCGAGCGCGCGAGCTGACACGAAAAAAGGCCCCTGAGGACAATACATCCTCCTCAGGGGCATACGTTCCGTTTGTCAATTCATCATATCCGTTTTTACACGCTATCTTGATTGAAGCGTTGTATCCAATCATCAATGAAACGCATCTGCTCTTCCGTATGCAGCCGATGCTCCCCATTTTCCATAATGGTAAGCGTTGCGCCGATTTGATTCGCGAACGCGGAGATTGTTTCGAGAGGCGTCAGATTGTCTTTTGCGCCATACAGAATATGCGTCGGCGCCGTCCAATGGACAGGATGTTCCCTTACATAGCAAAGATACTCCCATGAGAGCGTTTCCCCAAAGGAAGTATCGATTTCACCCTTGTCACGAAGCTCTTCCTCGGTTACATTTGCCCACGTCATCATGTTTGCAATCAGATTTTCCATGTTCACGACAGGGGAAATGAAGTAGGCTTTCTCTATCCGCATCTCGGACAGGGCGCTCATGGCAAAAAATGCGCCGATACTGTTTGCAACGATCCTTACAGATTCATAATCTCTGCAAATGCAATCAAAATACCCGGGAAATTCTTTTTTCGCCTCCCATGGTGATCGCGCCTTGTAATCGAAACCCATCACATCGCTGTCTGTAAAGAGTGATCGATAATGAAACGCTTCTTTTATACTTCCACCTTTTCCATGGATATAGATGACTGCATTTCTCATGATATGGCCCTTCACAAATTCCAATCCATCCGTGGTCCGCAGTGCCTGCTTGAGGATACCTTCGGCCACGCAGTACAGGAATGATTCACAATGTGGAACAAGGCCCCTGAGAACAACGTATCGTCCTCAAGGGCCTTTTGCTCGGGGGGATTGATAAATTTCTTTTCGCTATTTTTCCTCGTCCGCCTGGAGCGACACGAAGAAGGTCTTGCCGCCCCTGTCGATCAGCAACACAACGGCCTTGGACTGTCGTTTCATGGCCCCGTCCAGGTCCTTGAGGGTCTCGACCTTTCTACCGTTCACCTGAAGCAGACGGTCGCCCTCGCGGATTCCCGATATCTGGGCGGACGACCCGTCCTTGACGCCCACGACGACGAGGCCGTTCTGGACCTCCAGGTTGTACTTTCTGCTCAGGTTCTTCGTCAGGGGCGCAACCCCCAGTCCGACCTTGGCGAGCACGTCGCTCGTGCTCTCGGACAGATCGTCGGACCGTTCCTCCTCGCCGTTCTGGGTGTTGGGCCTCTCGTTCAGCTGAGCTTTGAAGCTCATCGTCTTCCCGTCGCGCACCACCTCTATCGGAAGGGCGGACCCCGGAGCCAGCGAGCGGATCCGGTTCACGAACCACTGCACATCCTTGACCTTCTCCCCGTCGATAGCCGTGATCACGTCGCCGCGCATCAGGCCGGCCTTCTCGGCCGCAGAGTCCGGGAAGACGTCGCCGACGATCACGCCGTTCTTGGCCTTGACGCCATAGGCCTCCGCGATCTCGGGCGTCAGGTTCTGGACGGAGATGCCCAGCCAGCCGCGCTTCACCTTTCCGTAGGAGACGAGGTCGCCCATGATCTGCTTGGCCATGTTGACGGGCACCGCGAAGCCCAGCCCCTGGGCATAGGGAAGAATGGCCGTGTTGATGCCCACGACCTGCCCCTCCATGTTGAGCAGAGGGCCGCCGCTGTTGCCGGGGTTGATGGCCGCATCCGTCTGGAGGAAACCGTCGAAGTTCACGTCCTGTGCGTGGATGCTGCGGTTCTTTGCGGAGATGACGCCCGCCGTCACGGAGTGCTCGAAGCCGTAGGGGTTCCCGATGGCGACGACCCATTCCCCCACCTCGACGGCGTCGGAATCCCCGAGTTCGAGGACCGGAAGGTCCTCGTTGGGATCGATTTTAATGACCGCAAGATCAAAGGTGGGGTCCTTGCCCAGGACCTTCGCCGAATAGGTCTTGCCGTCGGAGAGGGTGACCGTGATCTTGTCCACGCCGTCGATGACGTGGTTGTTCGTCAGGATCTGTCCCTCCTTGGATACGATGAAGCCGGACCCGCGTCCCTTCATGGGGACGGATCGGGTGAAGTTCTTGAACGCGTCGCCGAAGAACTGCCGGAAGAAGGGATCGTCGTCGAAGGGAAACGAAACCGCAGTACGCTTGGCTCTGGTCTCCACGTCGATGTTCACGACGGCGGGAGAGGCCTTCTTTACGATGGGGACGACGGGCGACATGGACGCCGCGCCGGACGCGGCCTGAGCCGTCCCAACCTGGACGGCCCACAGGGCCAGAAGCACGGCCAATACGGCCCCCGTATAACGCTTGTATCTCGAACCGGAACACAACATGACAAAAGCACCTCCAAATTGGATTACAGCCGTTTTCATCGATGATGCGTACATTGTAGGACTTGAGCCCGACTCCTTCATGCAGTTTTTTACCGACGAGGGCATCCGAAAAAGGACGAAATCCGGCAGGGGATGGGACACGAACGTCGCTTCAGGAACGGAAAAAGAGAACGCGCCGTAATGTTTCTCCGCAAATATTTCTTTCCGCAATTTGATTTGTTGAATTAGCATGATAAAATACCTGCTCAAAAGGAGGCGTTGGGCGTGGAGGTCATCAAGGCAGGGAAGGGGAGCCCCGCTTCGGCGGACGGACAGCTGCGCGAAGCGGTGGGAGAGATTGTGGAGGACGTCCGACGCCATGGGGACGAGGCCCTGATACGTTATGGGAGGAAGTTCGACGACAGCCCGCGGGAGCGGATACGCGTCCTGCCGGAGGAGGTCGAGGCCGCCTGTCGGGAGGTCTCCGGGGAGGAGCTCGAGGATATCCGAAAGGCCGCCGGGAATATTCGAAAGTTTGCGGAGGCCCAAAGGGGAGCCCTGAAGGAGGTCTCGGAGTTCTCGCCCGTCCCGGGGGTGTTCCTGGGACATCGCGTGATCCCCGTCCAATCGTGCTGCTGCTACGTGCCGGGTGGGAGCTATCCGCTTTATTCCACGGCGCTGATGCTGGCCATCCCGGCGAGGACCGCCGGCGTGAAGCGGGTCGCGGCCTGCTCCCCCGTCATGAAGGGGACCGGTTCCATCCACCCCAAGACCCTGGCCGCCCTGGCCGTCGCGGGGGTGGACGAAATCTATGCGGTCGGGGGGGCCCAGGCCATCGCGGCGTTCGCTTACGGAACGGAACGGATCGCCCCCGTGGACCTGATCGTGGGGCCGGGCAACCGTTATGTTGCCGAGGCGAAGCGCCAATGCTACGGCCAGGTGGGGATCGATTTTTTTGCGGGGCCCAGCGAGGTCCTGATCCTGGCCGACGCTGCGGCCGACGCGGGACTGATAGCACTGGACCTGCTGGCCCAGTGCGAACACGACCCTACGGCGAGGGGGACCGTCGTGACGACGGACCGGGCTTTGGCCGGGCGCGTCGTGGCGGAGGTGGAACGCCGTCTCCAGACGCTCGAGACGGCGGAGATCGCCTGGCGGTCCTGGGAGGATTACGGGGAGGTCCTCCTTGCGGGCTCGATGGACGAGGCCGTCGCCCTCGCGAACGACCGGGCCCCGGAGCATCTGGAGGTCCACACGGAGAACTCCGATGACCTGATGGACTCCCTTTACAATTACGGCTCCCTGTTCCTGGGGCCCTATACGGCGGAGGTCTTCGGGGACTACGCCTCCGGGACCAACCACACCCTGCCCACGCTGCGGGCCGCACGCTACACGGGAGGGGTCTGGGTGGGGACGTTCCTGAAGGTCTGCACGCACCAGAGGCTGACCCGGGAGGGGATGGCGAGCCTGGCGCCCCTTGTCTCGCGGCTCGCGAGGGGCGAGGGGCTGATCGCGCACGCCGACGCCGCGGAGGGGCGGCTGGAGCGTTACAGGGCTTGCGGAACGGACAAGGGAGGCGTTTTGCGATGAGCAACGGGACGGAGAGGGCGGACACGGCGCTCAGACGATCGCTTGGGCTTCGGGAGTCCGTGACGATCACGGTCGGGACGGTTATCGGGGTGGGGCTTTTTACCGTCGGGGCGAATGTCGTGGGACTCATGGGAGCGGCGGTCATCCTGCCGACCTTCATCGCCATGCTCGTCAGCATCTATCCGGCGCTGCTCTACGCCGAGATGGGGGCGGCGCTGCCCTACGCGGGAGGCACCTACAAGTACGCCTCCCTTGGGCTGAACCGGCCCATGGGGATGCTGGCCGCGTGGAACTTCATCATCTCACTGGTGGCGGTGACCAGCGGCGAGGCCCTGGCCTTCAGTTTTTACCTGAAGACGGCATGCCGTGTCCTGGGATGGGAACTGCCCCTGAGCGATGTGGCGGTCGCCTGCCTGGTGGTGGCGCTCTTCATTGCAACCAACGTCTGCGGCGTCGAGATAACCGGGCGGCTGCAGAACGGCTTCATGTTCTTTTTCTGGGGCGTGGCCCTCGTCTGGTTCCTGATGATGATGCCCCACATCCGCCTGCCCTATTTCGCGGTCCTCCCCGATTACGTGGATTTCCGTCCCGCGTCCCTGATCGGGGCGACGGCCATGATCTGGTGGTGTTTCGCCGGGTTCGAGACCTGCTGCGCCATGGGGGAGGAGATACGCTATCCGCAGATCAACATCCCTCGGGCGCTCTTTCTGGCGCCCTTCATCGTGTTCGCCGTGAACGCCCTGTTTCAGGGCTTCATCGTCGGGATCGTCCCGACGGAAAGCCTGTCCGCCCTGTCGAAGGCGGATGCGCCCTATGCCGAGGCCATGGCCACGGCGGGGCTCATGGGGATCCCCCTTTTGACTCTGGCGCTCGGGATCGCCTTCGGCGGGGACTTTTCGACCCTGAACGCCAGCATTGCCGTGCCGCCCCGCTACCTTTTTACCATGGCCCGCGACGGAGCCATGCCCCGCATTTTCGCGGCGGTCCATCCCCGATACAGGACCCCCTGGGTGGCGATCCTCTTTCTGGGAGGGCTTTCCATAGCCCTTATCGCAACGGGTTCCATCGTCTACATCGCCTCGCTGAGCCTCTTCGCCGACCTCTTTTACTACGTGATCGGCATTGCGGCCTCCCTGGGGCTGCGCTTCAGGCGTCCCGATCTGAAGCGGCCCTACAGGGCCCCCGCCATAGCGTTCGGGGCCCCCGTGAGTGCCGTGCTTTACGTCGTGATGATGTCTCAGCTGGACCGGGACGCGTTTTGGACGGGGATCGTATGGTGCGTCCTTGGCCTTGCCGTCTTCTGGTTCTGCAGAAAAAAGTACGGAGATTCGGGGGACGGGGCGGATGCCGTCGGAATCCTGGCCGCGGAGGAGCCCCAAGAGGCGGAGAAACTGGCCATGGACAGGGAGTACAGGTGGTGGTGCGCCGCAACCGCCCTGGCCGTCCTGGCCGCGTCGGCCTTCTACGCGCTGCCCTTTTTTACACAGGTTCAATAACCTTTGATAAAATGAACGACGGGGAAGGGAGGGCGTTTCGGGCGTTCTTCCGTCGTTGGGGACTATTGTGTGTATCGTTATTTGGGCAGGGAAGAAAGGTGTCGATGTCGTGATGGAGGCACAGGAGGTGGCGGCGGCCGAGCGCCGTTTATCCAGCCGGCGGATCTACGAGGGGCACATCCTGAACCTGAGGGTGGACGACGTGATCCTCGAGTTCGGCCGCACGGCGAGGCGCGAGGTGGTGGAGCATGGAGCGGCCGTGGGTATCCTGGCCCTTACGGAGAAGGGCGGCGTGCTCCTGGTGCGGCAGTACCGTTATGCCGTCGACGAGGAGACGCTCGAGGTCTGCGCCGGCCTCGTGGAGAAAGGGGAGGAACCCCGCGATGCGGCGGTGCGCGAGATGCAGGAGGAGCTGGGCTTCAAACCCGGCAAATTGACGGAGATCGGGCGCTTCTATGCCTCGCCGGGGTTCTGTACGGAGCTGTTGATTCTTTATCTGGCGGAGGGACTGACGCCGTCGCGCCTGCCACAGGACGACGACGAGAACGTCTCGGTGGTGGAGCTTCCCCTGAAGGATATCCCGGGCCGGCTGGCCGAGGGGACGTTTCGGGATTCCAAGACCTTTGCGGCCATGGCCTGGCTGATGGCACGCGAGGGATTGAGGCCCGGGGTCTGACGGAAGGGGAAAAATGCTCTGGAAGGGGAAAACGCTTTGGAGGGAATGTGAACCAAAAAATTTTTGTTGAGGGGTGAATTCCGTGATTACTTTAATCAAACTGAGCCCCATGATCGTCCTTGCAGGGCTCATGATGTCCGGGATGGACATCCTGCTCGCCGCGCCCATCGCCTTCATCGTCGCCACGATCGTCGCCATGCTTTTGGATCGTTTCTCCTTTTCGGAGCTGCTGGATGCGGGGCTGGAGAACATGAAGTATTATCTCATCGTCTTCCTGATCCTCCAGGCGGCCTACGCCGTGGCGGAGTGCTTCATGGCCACGGGGGTCGCGGCCTCGGTCATCAACATGGCGCTCTCCATGGGCCTGACGGCCAAGTACGTCGCGGTGGCGGCCCTGATTGTGACGTCGGTCCTCTCCGTTGCGACGGGGACCTCCTGGGGCACCTTCGCCGCCTGCGCCCCGATCTTTCTGTGGCTGAACCACATCGTCGACGGCAGCACGGTGCTGACCGTGGCCGCGATCGCAGGAGGCTCCTGCTTCGGGGACAATATCGGCCTGATCTCGGACACCACGGTGGTCAGCTCCGGGATACAGAACGTCTCGATCATCGACAGGGTCCGGCATCAGGGCGTATGGTCCGCCCTTTGCCTGATTTCGGGCGCGGTCGTGTTCTATTTTGCCGCCGTTTCGCTTGGGCTCAAGGATACCTCCGGCCAGGCGGTCGAGGCCATAAACCAGATTCCGGATATCGTGTGGAGCAACCTGGAGCAGCAGCGCCCCGCGGCCGTCACGCTGCTCCAGCAGGTCCGGAGCGGCGTTCCCCAATACATGGCGATCCCCTTGGTGCTGGTGCTGGTGCTTGCCGGGATCGGTACGAACACCCTGCTCTGTCTGGGAACGGGAATTTTTTCCTCCCTGATCTTCGGCTGGTTTTCCGGGACAGTCACGGATATCCGGGCTTTTCTGGATCTGGTCCAGTCGGGCTTCTCTGCGGCGGGCAACTGGACCGTCGTCATGATGCTCTGGGTCGGTGCGTTCGGCGGGGTCATGCGCAAGATGAACGCCTTCGACCCCATCGCCGACGCCATCCTGAGGGTCGTGAGGAGCGTCCGGCAGCTCATGTGCGCCAACGCGGCCCTCTGCCTTCTGGGCAACGCCGCCCTGGCGGACGAGATGGCCCAGATCGTCACGATCAGCCCCATCATCAAGAACATGACGGAACACAGCATCGAGGGCAACGAGAAGGACATGTACAAACTGGCCCTGCGCAACGCGACCTTTGCGGACGCAATGGCCGTCTTCGGCTCCCAGCTGATCCCATGGCATGCCTACATGGCCTTTTTCATCGGGATCACCTATGCGGTGTACCCCATGGCCAAGAGCACGGTCACGATCGGCGGCATCATCCTGCACAACTATCTGGCCTGGATCGCCGTGATCTCCATGCTGGTCCTGACCTACACGGGGCTGGACCGCTTGATCCCCCTGTTCGGGATCCCCGCGGAGCCGGAGGTCCGTCTGAAGGGGGGGAACGAAAGGAACTGACCCATCCGCCTCATCCCTTTCTCCCGCTTGTGGCCTGCCGCGCTTGACAGCGACGGAAAATAGTGCGTTAATAAATTCAGCAAGAGTTTTTTGCATAACTTTTATTTTTACTTGTGAGAGGATGACGGCAATGAAGTTCACGAGCTTTCTGATCTTCGGGGCGGGAGTGGCTTTGGGAGTGGGCGCGACGTGCGCCGTGAAGAGCAGGAGAGGCAGAAAACTGGCAATCGCTCTTGCCAGCAAGGGGCTTGAACTCAAGGAGCACCTGGCCTGCATGGCGGACCGTATGAAGGAGTCCGTCGAGGATATCGTGGCCGAGGCCCGTTACGCCAACGAGCACGGCGATGCCGGGGAGACCTTTGCGGAGTAGCGGGACGGTCGGAAACCGTTCAAGGGAGAAAAAGGGCGACGGGCTGCTGATCGCCCTTTTCTTTGTGTCGAGATGTCGAGATTGAGCAAAGGCGGATAGAAGAAATCCGATGAAATTTGAGATTGCACACGAATTGCCCGGGCGCCTGCGCCTTCGCTGCGGCGAAGGCGCTTTTACCCTGCCGGAGTCTCTGGTCGTCGCCTCCCTTCTGGAGCAGCTGGACGGCGTGGAGCGCGTGAAGGCCTCCTTCAGAACCGGGAGCCTGCTGATCCTGCATAATCCGCGGGTCCGGGATACGGTCCTTGAGGCCATGCGGACGATGGGCCCCGAGTTCTACAGCGGCATCGACGGAGCGGAGCTGGCGGATTCCCCGGAGGGGGGACTATGGGATGGCCTTTGGGGGCTTCTGGGCGGCGTTTTCGTCCGCTCCCTTCTTCCGAGTGTGTTGCGCTACTCCCTTACGGTCCTGAGATCCGTTCCGTTGCTCGTCAGGGGGACGAACGCCCTTTGCCGCAGGAAGCTCAACGTCTCCGTCCTGGACGCCTCGGCCGTCGGGGTGTCGCTTCTGCGCCGCGACTTCCGCACGGCGACGGTCATCACGACGCTGCTGGCCCTGGGGGACCTCCTCGAGGAGTGGACCCACAAGCGTTCCCGTGAGAGCCTGTCCGACAGTCTGATGCTCGACATCGATAAGCTGTGGGTGCGCCGGGACGGGGCGGACGTCCAGATCCCGTTCTCGGACCTGAAGCTGGAGGACCTCGCCGTCGTCCGTATGGGGGCGGTCATCCCCGTGGACGGCGTGGTGGAGGACGGGGAGGGGATGGTGAACCAGTCGGCGATGACGGGCGAGTCCATGCCGGTACATCGCCGCCCCGGGCTCGGCGTCTACGCCGGTACCGTCGTCGAGGAGGGGGAACTCGTCATTCGGGTCACGGCCTTCGACTCCGAGACCCGAATCCACAAGATAGCCCAGATGATCGACGAGTCCGAGATGCTGAAGGCGGAGGTCCAGAACCGGGCCGAGCGAATGGCCGACGAGATCGTCCCCTACAGTTTCCTTCTGGCCGGCCTCACCTACCTTCTGACGGGCGACGCCGTCCGCGCCTCCTCCGCGCTCCTGGTGGACTATTCCTGCGCCATTCGCCTGGCGACCCCGCTGGCGATCCTGGCCGCCATGAGGGAGGGGGCCAAACGCGGGGTCCTGATCAAGGGGGGCAAGTTCCTGGAGGCGCTGGCCGGAGCGGATACCGTCGTCTTCGACAAGACGGGGACCCTGACGGTCTCCTCGCCACGGGTTGCCGATGTGATCCCCTTCGGGGGGCGGACCCGCCAGGACGTCCTGAGAGTCGCGGCGTGCCTTGAGGAGCATTTTCCGCACTCCATAGCGCGTGCCGTCGTCCGACAGGCAGAGCTGGAGGGGCTTCACCACCGCGAGGAGCACACGGAGGTCGAGTATGCCGTGGCCCACGGTATCGTCTCCCTCTGGAGGGGCAGGAAGGTCCTGATCGGCAGCGCCCATTTCGTCTTCGAGGACGAGGGGATCGTCTGCGGTGCGGAGGCACGGAAGGAGATCGATCGGGCGCTGGAGCGGTATTCCGTCCTCTACCTGGCGATGGACGGCGAGCTGGCCGGGCTCCTGTGCATCGAGGACCCCCTGCGTCCCGATGCCGGGGAGGTGGTGGACCTCCTGCACAAGGATGGGGTGAGGCGGGTCGTCCTGATGACGGGGGACGAGGAACGCGTCGCCCGGAACGTCGCCGGACGTCTCTCCATCGACGAGTTTCACGCCCGTATGCTGCCCGACGAAAAGACGCGTTTCGTCGAGCGCTTTCGGACGGGGGGATCCGGGGTCGTCATGGTGGGGGACGGGATCAACGATTCCCCCGCGCTCTCCGCGGCCGACGTGGGGGTCGCCATGCGCAGCGGGGCGGACATCGCCAGGGAGGTCGCGGACGTCGTGCTCTCCGACAACCGCCTCTCCGGAATCACGGATGCCCGACGCCTGGGGCGAGGGGTTATGAGGAAGATATACGGAAACTATGCGATGATCGTCGGGGTGAACACGGTCCTCCTGGGGCTGGGGATTCTGGGCGGCATCACCCCGGTTCTCTCCGCCCTCCTGCATAACCTGACCACGGTGGGTGCGGCCCTGTACGCCCTGACCCCGGTGCTGAAGCAGGGGCGTCCTTCGGAAACGGGGAGGGCCGGTTGTGCCTGCCGTTCCGGCCATGGTTCCGATCATGATTGAAAGCTTCGTGCCGGGGAGGGTTCGGCTGCGGTCTCGGCTGCTGAGGGATCCGGAGACCGCCGGGGCCCTAAGGCGGTCCCTTCTGGATATCCGGGGGGTGCGTTCGGTTGCCGTGAACGAGCGGACCGGGGGACTTCTGCTGGAGTACGACGCCGGATCGCTTCCCCTCCCGGTGCTGATGAAGGCGATGCCCCTGTTCGATCGTCTTCAGGCGCTCGAGGAGAAAACTGGGGACATCCTTCAGGATGTGGATGCTGTCCTGAGGGAGCTGAAGTCCCTTCTGGAGAGTGAATGAGGACAGGAAAGAGGAAAGGGAACCGCTGAAAAGCGATAAAAGACGCCGACTTCCCGCATGTCGCGAGGCCGGCGTCTTCCTGTCATCGTTATTGTTTTTTTGGCGGAGGCGTGTGGGGATCGAACCCACCAGGGACAGCGCAAACCGCCCCTCACCGGGTTTGAAGCCCGGGCCCGTCACCAGACGAATCTCACCTCCGTAACCTCTTTATTTTACCCGTACCTCCTCAAAAAGTCCATAAAAACTTTTTGCCCGCTTCTCTGCAGGAGCTTTGCGGACGCCCGACAATAAGTTGTGCAGGAATTTATCGTTCCTGACAATCCGAAGCCTGTGCCTCAAACCGATGATCCGCCGCACGCGAGACATGCCCGGCGGATCATCCCTCGGCCAAGTCCCCTGGGCAGCCCATGCGAGCGCCTTGTCCGCCGCTCGTCCGCCTTTGGACAACCTGGAGCCGCCGGATGTTCCTGCAGACGTGAATTGAGCCTCAGGGCTCATTGAAAAATATTTTATTATGAGCTTTAAATTGCTTTACGAAATAAGTTTTTGCCTATCGAAACTCACGGCCTGCCGTTGCGTTTTGCATCGCAGCGGATCTTTTGAACGCAAAAGGAGGTTCCGTCATGGAAAGGGCGCGAGAATCGCGTTGGGGACGCGGAGGATTTTGGGTCCTGGGCATGGCGATGGGGTTTGTTCTGGGCTACGTTCTGGGGGGCGTATCCGCCGTCGGGGCCGTCCCCGGCGACAGCCTGAAGGAGACGCCTCGGGAGGAACGGCCGCACGCCTCGCCTCAACCCCAGGAAGACGGAGGAAAGGCCATACGGGACCTTTACGAGGATTCGGGAATGGGAGCGAGAACGGTCAACGGGGTCCATGTCATAAGGGCGCTCCTGTCCTTTTACGACCGGCTGAATCTGAAGGCCTTCGAGGACGATCAAAAGGCCTTCGAGAGCGTGCACGGGGAACTCCCGGACGTGGTGCGGAGAAAACGGCGAAGGATTTTCGAGGAAGAGCGCGTCAGGATGCTCGACCTCAGGGACAAGACGATAGCACAGGGATTCCTGGATGGAGAGGTCCTGTGCTTCTTCATCAAGATGCATCTTGACGAGCTTCGAGTCGTGACCCCGCGCCCGTTGCTGAAGCTCTTCGCCGAGGACGTCATGGGGCCCGTCAGTGCGGACTTCTATCGGGCCTATGGAGTCCTGCCGGAGACGGTTGCGGATTTTTCGGACCTGGATCAGGGGGCCGACCCCAGTCTTCTGACGAAGAGGATCGTCTTCGGCGGAGAGTACGGGGAATCGGCCAACGCCCGGCGCCCGGTGAGGGAGAAGGAGGAGAAGGCCCTTCTCCTCCCTGTGGACTTTCCTCCCCTGAGGGGCCTGCTCTCCTTCTACGCCAGTCTGGATATCGAAACGCTCGAGGCGGATCAGAGGAAGTTCGAGGCGGAGTTCCGCGCCCTGACCGGGGAGGAGCGGGAGCATCGGCTGAAAGGCTTCGAGGAGGAACGAGCCGAGATGGAGGTCCTGCAAAGGGACCTGCTGGAACGCCTTCCCGTAACCTACGACACCCTGTCGCTGTGGGTATCGCGCACGCTGGGAACGCTGCGGGCGGTGACGCCCCGGCCACTGCTGACGCTTCTGGCGGAAGATGTGCTGGAGCCGCTCAGCATGGACATCCTGAAGGGGCAACGCGTGGGGCCGGATATCTTCAAGGACTATTCCGACCTCGACTGCTGCGCTCGAGAATCCGAGATTTTTTCTCCCTCCGCCGAGATTCTGGATACCGTTATTGCCCAGGACCCCGGGGTTTTGGGGGAGC
>NZ_CAUUGJ010000048.1:0-16550 GCF_963544685.1 uncultured Fretibacterium sp.
AGGGGATCGTCCGCATCGGCGGCGCCGACATGGACGGCGTACCGCCCAATCGGCGCCGCGTGGGCATCGTCTTTCAAAACTACGCCCTGTTCCCCAACATGACGCTGGCCGAGAACGTCGCCTTCGGGATGAAGGCTCAGAAACGGCCGGAAGCCGATATCCGCCGCCGAGTGTCCGAGCTGCTGGAAATGGTGGGGATGTCCGACCGGGCAGATGCCCTGCCGCGCCAACTCTCGGGCGGACAGCAGCAGCGCATCGCCCTGGCCCGGGCTCTGGCGATCGAGCCCAGGGTTCTGCTGCTGGACGAGCCCCTGTCGGCCCTCGACGCCAAGGTGCGCAACGCACTGCGGTTCGAGATCAAGCGCATTCAGCGCGAGAGCGGCATCACCATGCTCTACGTCACGCATGACCAGGAGGAGGCGCTCTCCATCTCGGACCGGGTCGGCCTGATGAACCGGGGCAGGCTGGAACAGGTCGGCACACCGCTCGAACTCTACAGCGCCCCCAGCTCCCTCTTCGCGGCCGACTTCATCGGCGTAAACAACATCCTGAGAGGGACATGGGACGGCGCAGGCAGCTTTACGTGGAACGGACGCGTGCTGCGCGCCGGCGGAAACGTTCCGGCCGGCCCCGCAACCCTGACGATCCGGCCGGAGCATCTGTCTCCGGCCGATGCGGAGGACGCGAGCGACAATGTCCTGGAGGGCGTCGTTCAGGGAAAGATCTTTCTGGGGCCTGTGACACGCGTGGCCTGCAGCATCGGAGAAGAGACGCTGCTGATGGATCTGCTGAGCACCGACGGCGATCGACTGGGCTCCGGGCAAGCGCTGCGGGTGTGCTTCTCGGTCAAAGAGGCACACCTCCTGCCGGACGCGGCGCTTTAGGGAAGCGCTGATTAAAACAAAAACGCATATTTCACCGAGAATAAATATGCAAAACATCTATAGGCGAAAATCTCCAGCGCTTCCCTAAAAACTAACATGGGGGCTTCGCCCCCAATCCCCCACGCCGCTATCCTGAGACTGATCGGCCCGCAAGCGAAGCGAGCGGCTGCCGGAAGGCTCCCCTCTGGGGATAGCGGCGGCCCCGGCAAGCTCTCTCCTCGAAAACAGGCAAGCTGGGGTTCCACAGGGGGGGTTCATGGATTAAATCAGCGCTTCCCTAGGAGCATATTTTCGGTGTTTTACGTGGGGCTTTCCCCACATCATCTTTTTCTTTCAAGGTTTAAGGAGGTCTCTTGGAGTGAGAAAGTTTCTGATTGCATTGTCCCTGGTTTTGGTCCTGGCGTCCGCCGGCATGGCGGCCGAGCTGTACGCGGGCGAGGAGGCCCTGGCGGCGGCGGCCAAGGCGGAGAAGGGCCTGAACAGCTACGACACGGGCCCGACCTGGGCCAACTGGCAGGCGCTCTTCGAGGGATTCGAGAAGCGCTACGGGATCGAGATCGCCTTCAACGACCTGGGCAGCGGGGCCACGGTCGTACGTCTGGACAAGGAACGCAACAACCCGCAGGGCGACACGGCCTACTACTTCATGCCCTCCGGTGCGGAGGCCGGAAAGCGCGGCCTTACCGAGCCCTTCAAGCCGATCCATTTCGATCGTATCCCCGATATCCTGAAGGACCCCGAGGGCAAATGGTTCTGCATCCATAAAATGACCGTCTGTTTCGCCGTCAACAAGAACCTGGTAAAGGAGACTCCCCGAAGCTGGGCCGATCTCCTGAAACCGGAATACGCCAAGTCCATCGTCTATCTCGACCCGCGCACAGCCGGCATCGGCTACGCCATCGTCCTCTCCAGCATCCACGCCCAGGGCGGCGACCTGGACCACCCCGAGGCGGGCATCGACTACCTGGCGAAACTCCAGCAGAGCGGCAACATCCGCATGATCGAGAAGACCACCGAGTTCGACAAGTTCGTCAAGGGCGAGATCCCGATCTGGATCACCTACGACGCCAACGCCTACCGCGCCAAGTACATCGCGGAGCTGGGCGACGCCGTGGACATCGTCATCCCCGAGGAGGGCAGCGTGACCGCCCCCTACGCGATCAGCCTGGTGAAGGACGCGCCCAACCCCAACGCGGGCAAGCTGTGGCTGAACTACATCCTCTCGGACGAGGGGCAGGGGCTCTTCGCCAAGGGTTTCGTACGCCCAATCCTGCCCAATTTCGAGTTCCCCGAGGAGGTCCGTTCCAAGTTCCTCCCCGCCGCGGACTACGAGCGCGCCAAGGACCTTGACTGGGTGAAGGCGGCAGAGGTCCAGAAGACGCTCGCCTCGCTCTGGGGGTCCAAGGTCCTCGGGGAAGACTAGGCGTTGGAAAACCGAAAGTATCTCTATTTGTTGCTGTTGCCTGTGGCGGCCGTGCTGATCTGTTTTCTGGCATGGCCGCTGCTGCTGGTCGTCTGGGAGAGCCTCTTCGTAGAGGGCAGGCTCTCCTACGGCAACTACCTGTCACTCTTCGTCCGAAAGTTGTACCGGGAGTCGCTCTGCACCAGCCTGGGGCTTTCGGTCTCCACGGCGGTGCTCGGAACGGCCCTGGGCCTGCCGATCTCCTACGTCATCCACAGGAGCCGCAGGGCCAAGGGATTCTTGATGGCCCTGACCTCCGTCCCCCTTACCTTCAGCGGGCTGGTCGTGGGCTTTGCCTTCATCGTCCTCCTGGGAACAAGCGGCTTCCTCACCCTGCTCCTGAAGCGTGCCTTCGGGATCGAGCCCCTGGAGTTTTCCGCATTCCTCTTCACTTGGCGCGGGCTGATCGTGGCTTACCTCTATTTTCTGATCCCTAGGACGATCCTGACCCTGACCGTGGCGTGGAGCAATATGGACTGGAGCCTGATCGAGGCGGCACAAAGCCTCGGCGCCGGACGCAGCACGATCCTGCTCAGGGTGCTGCTTCCCATGTTGCTGCCCTCGCTCCTCTCCGGCTCCTCACTGCTCTTTGCCGTGAGCATGGGGGCCTTCGGAACCGCATTCGCCCTGACGGGAACGTCCGTGAAGATCCTGCCCATGGTCATCTACACGCAGGTCTCCGACATGTCGACGGACATCGCCCAGGCAGACGCTCTGGCCGTCGTCCTGACCCTGGTTACCACAGGGGTTATCGTGCTCTACGAGCGCTTTTTCCGTCCCGCGGGGACATAATTCCCCCCGTTACAAACGGGGGGCAGACTCATGCCCCCCGCACCGCCGCCATCCTCACTTCTTCTCGTACTCCTTCAGCATGGCGGCGTACTCCGCCTCGCAGCCCTTGCGGATGTGGTACACGTAATCGTCGTTCGGGAACTTCCCCGTCCTCACGTCCTCCGCGTAGGCCTTGAACGCGTTCGTGATCACCTCCGCGATGTTCGCGTACTTCTTCACGAACTTCGGCGTGAACGCCTGGAACTGGCCCAGCATGTCCCCGCAGATGATGAGCTGCCCGTCGCACGGCCAGCCCGCTCCGATGGAATACACCGGGATGGAGAGGCGTTTCGTGATGAACTCCGTCAGCTCCGGCGGGATGCCCTCCACCAGGAGCGCGTAGGCCCCAGCGCGCTCCACCGCGAGCGCGTCCTCGATCACGTAGCGGGCCGAATCCGGCGTCACGCCCTGCGCCTTGAACCCGCCCATCGGGCCGGAGCTCTGCGGCGTCAGGCCGATGTGTCCGCACACCAGCACCCCGCTGTCCGCGATGGCCTTGATGCGGCTCTCCACGCGCACCCCGCCCTCCAGCTTGACGGCATCGACATCCGCCTCCTTGAAGAAGCGCACCGCGTTCTCCACGGCCTGCTCGTCCGAGACCTGATACGAGCCGAACGGCATGTCGCCCATCACGAAGGTGTTCGGCGCTCCCCGACGGACGGCCTTGCAGTGGCTGATGCAGTCCTCCATCGTCACGGGGATCGTGCCCGGGTAGCCCAGCACCACCATGCCCAGGGAGTCGCCCACCAGGATCATGTCCAGGCCCGCCGCCTCCGCGAACATCGCCGTCGGGAAGTCGTAGGCCGTGATCCACGTCACCTTCTCCCCGTTCTTCTTCATCTCCAGAAACTCCAGGCGCCCCTTCTTCTTTGCCATGACGAACTCTCCTTTCTCTCGTTCAGGGATTCAGCTCCTGAGATTTCAATACAGCAACCGCCTCAGCGATAATGCACCTTCGATTGATCCAGCTTCGAGAGGTCGTAGTCTTCCTTCGTCTCGTCCTTGTAGCCGACGGCCAGAAGGCACAGGACGGAGAGGCGCTCGGGGATGTCCAGCATCCGCCTCGCCGCATCCTCGGCCGTCCCCTCCCCGCAGGGACGCCTTCGGACCTGAATCCAGCAGCATCCCAGACCCAGGGCCTCCGCCTCGAGAAAAATCTGCGTGGCGGCGATGGAGGCGTCCTCCTCCCAGACGTCGCTGACGGCGGGATCGGCCGTCACGGCTACCGCCAGAGCGGCGGTCCTCAGGGCATCCCCGCCCGCGTCGCGGCAGTCCGCAAGCCGCGCAACCACCGCCCGGTCCCGGACGAAGAAAAGCTCTACGGGCTTTCTGTTCTTGGCCGACGGGGCCAGAAGCCCCGCGTGGACCAGCGCCTTGACCTGCGGATCGCTCAAAACGCCGCTTGTAAACTTCCGAATGCTCCTGCGCCGTTCCAGAAGTTCCAGCATGGGTCCTCATCCTTTCGTTTTCGGAATATTTACAGGGCCATTATCCATTATACCCAAAATCCCCCCGCACAGGCCGCAGGGGTATCTTTTTGTTGTGGGAACCGGGGATATCTGATAAAATTCGCTGGACCCGTCTTATCCGGGACGGTGTTTCACAGCAGGGAGGGATATTCCGTGAACATCAACAGTTTCGACAGGCTGGGGCAGGCCGGGGCCGCCATGATGCAGGACTCCGTCAACCGGGCCGCGGCGGTGGCCGCGTCCGTGAGCTCGGGCGGCATGGACGTCATGGACATCGCGAAGTCGTCCGTCGAGCTCAGCCAGGCAAAGGTCCAGATGGCCATGGGCGCCTTTCTCATCCGCACCCAGGAGGAGCTCATGAACTCCACCCTTCAGCTTTTTGGCGTGGGGAAGAACCACAACGCGAAGTACTGAACCCCGGCAGACACGCCAGGGGCTCCGGCGCCGAGCGCACCAAGGTCTCCGGAGTATAAGGGCGGCGTCGGCCAATCGGCCGGCGCCGCCTCGCCTTCACACCCTCTCGCAGACAGGACCCCGAGCCCCTACTTCTTCGGCTTCGGTTTTGCGGGGGCCTTCTGCTTCTTTACCTGGGACTTCGGCACCTGAACCTTCTTATCCGCGGAGACCGCCCCGTCCCCCTTCGGTTTCTCCACCGCGTGCACCTCATGGTTCTTCGGTTCCTGGGCCTTCTTATCCGCGGAGACCGCCCCGTCCCCCTTCGGCTTCTCCACCGCGCGCACCTCATGGTTCTTCGGCTCCTGGGCCTTCTTATCCGCGGAGACCGACCCGCTCCCCTTCAGCTTCTCCATCGCGCGCACCTCGTGGTTCTTCGGTTCCTGGGCCTTCTTATCCGCGGAGACCGACCCGCTCCCCTTCGGCTTTCCCATCACGCGCATCTCATGATTGGGTGAGGCGGCCAGCACCTCGGGACGCTTCTTCAGCGCCTCGACCAGCTGCTCCGTCGTCTGCTTGTCGGAGGCGAAAAGGGCGAACACCGTCCCCCCCGCGGCGGAGAGGCTCCCGTAGACGTTCACGACGCGCGCGCCCACGCCGTGGGCGACCTCCGCCACATAGATCCGGCCCTCCACGCTCGCGAGGGCCTCCTCGGTCAGGGGATCCGCCAACCCATTTTTGAGCACGACCATCGCCTCGCCCCGCGCCGCAGAAGCGCCCGCAAAGGCGGCAGGACAGGCCGCCAACAGCACGGACAGCAGGATAACCGCAATTTTGCCTCTCTCCAACAACATCATCATCTCCAATCCTTTTCATACCTCACACTACTTTACGCTCGGCGGCGCAGCGCCGAAAGCGCCAAAACAGCCAACATCCAGGCCCCGGCCCCCGCCGCGTCGCAGCCCCCTCCGGACTTCCGGGCCCGACTTCGAGAGGGGGGCCGGTCAGGCTGCGGCTTGGGGCCCAAGTCGGTGCTCGTCGCCTCCAGGATGTCCAGCGCTTTTTTCACGTCCAGGTAGCCGTATTGAGAGAGCTTCGCGCCGCCCGAGTTCGTCCGCGCCGTCGCAGCCGGGTTCCGGCTGCCGTCCGCACCCTTCAGCAGGGCATCCTTGATCTGGGACGCCGTGGCGTTCGGGTAGCGGCCCGCCAGCAGCGCAACGGCCCCGGCGACGTGCGGGACCGCCATGGACGTGCCGGACATCTCTCCATACCAGGTTCCGAAGGGTACGTTTCCGTTGTTGGCATCCGGAAAAACCGTGCCGAGGATGCGCACGCCCGGAGCCACGAGCGAGACGGCCGTCGGGCTCCAGTTCGAGAAGGACGCCGCCCCGCCGTTGGACGCCGCCGCACCAACGACGATCAGGTTCTTCAGCCCCGTGAAGGACGCGGGATAGCAGTATTGTCCCCTCCGGAACACGGGATCGGCGGGATCTCTGGGGTCGTCGTAGGGCGCGGGCCTGCCCACCTCCAGCCCCTCGTTTCCCGCCGCGACGACGATCACCGTCCGGTCCAGGTCGTCCAGAATCTTGTAGGCGCGCCAATAGGCACTCGACTGAACCGCGCTCGGCGCTGCGCTCACGTATCCCCCCAGGGAGAGGTTGAGCGCGGCGACCTTCATCTGCGGGTTCGAGCGAAGGAGGGAGACCAGGTAGTTGAGAGCCTCCACGGTCCAGGAGTCCGGTCCGGAGCCATCCGCACCCATGATCCGCAGCACGATCAACCGCGTCGTCCAGCTCACCCCCGCGACGCCCAGGCCGTTGTCCCCCACGGCTCCGATCGTCCCCGCAACGTGCGTCCCGTGCCCATGGACGTCCATATAGTCCGAACGATCGACGGCGGCGCCCTCCGCCCGCGCGAAATTCCGGCTGAGCCCCGTATCCAGGTTCGGCTGCAGGTCCTCGTGGGCGGCGTAGATTCCCGTGTCCGCCACCGCGACGTACACGTCCGTGCTGCCCGTCGTGGCATCCCACGCCTCGGGAGCGCGGATGGCCGCCAGTCCCCAAAGCTCCCCCGAGACATACCGGGGATCGTTGGGCTCCCGCATGATCCGGGAGATGCGGTTGGGAGATGCCGCGAGCACGTCGCCCCTCGCCCTCAGGTCCTCCACCAGCTGCTCCGCTGTCTTGGTCTCGGAACGGACCAGAGCGAAGACGCCGTCGCCGGCCTCGGACAGGGCTCCGTAGGCCTGGGCCACCCGTGCTCCGGAGGCCGCCGCCAGCGCCGCCAGCCGGAACGATTCCGACCCGCGCTCCACGGACGCCGCCGTCACGCCGTCGCCGGGCGCCTTCCTGAAGACCACCAGCGCCTCGCCCGGGACGTACGATGCGGCCAGGGCCGGCGGAACGAACGCGGCGCACAGGAGGGCCGCCAGAAGGAAAGTCGTCTTCTTTGCCATGCCTTCAATCATCCTTTTCATCAAATTTTCCCTATCGAGCTTCCCCTATCGCGTTTTCCCCCGCGATACCGCCTCGGAACGGGGCGGGACCAAGCATGGAAAAGCGCCCTCCGAAAACGAGGGCGCCTTCATTCTACATCTTGGACGGTTCTGCTCCATGGGGAGAAATCCCGTTTTTTTCGGCCTTCCCTCCTCCGGCTCCCCTCCCTACTCCGGGGGCAGGGCCTGGAGCGCAACCGAGTTGAGGTAGTTCCACGGCTTGTTGTAGTGCGGCTGGAAGAAGAAGTCCACAAACGCCAGGTCCTCCACCGTCATCCCGTTCTGGATGCAGACGGACAGCGTGTTGATCGACTGGGTGAGGTCCTCCTTCGACCGGACCTGCGCGCCCAGGATGCGCAGCGTCTTTCGCTCGTAAACCAGCTTGAGGTAGAAGGGCTCCGTGGTGGGCATGAACTCCGGACGGTAGTTGTCCTTCAGGACGGAGACCGCGTAATCGAGTCCCAGCTCCTTGGCCACCAGCTCGGTCAGGCCGGTGCTGGCGATGTTCCAATCGTAGATCTTGATGCCGGACGTCCCCTGGGTGCCCCGGTGCCGGGTCGTGGGGGCCTTGAGGTTCCGCGCGGCCAGCGTCCCCATACGGACGGCGTTCGTGGCCAGCGGGATGTAGGCGTACTGGCGGGAGGCGTTGTTGTAGACCGCGCAGCAGTCCCCGGCGGCGAACACGTCGGGGTGCGAGGTGCGCATGTACTCGTCCACGCGGAGCGCCCCGTTCGGGAGCATCTCCAGCTTCCCCTTGAAGAGCGCCGTCTGGGGACGGAAGCCGACGCACAGGATCGCCAGGTCCGCGTCGAACTCCCCGTCCGTCGTGACGACCCTGGCGACCCTTCCGTGCCCGTCGTCCACGAACCGCTTCACCGTCCGGCCGAAGGCCAGCTTCACGCCCTTCTCGACGTAGAGCTTTTCGATCACGTCGATCACGTCGGGGTCCAGATAGCGCGGCAGCACCTGCGCCATCTGGTCGATGAAGGTCACGGACTTGCCCTGGGTCTCGAAGGCCTCCACCAGCTCCGTGCCGATGTATCCCGCGCCGATGACCGCGACGCTGCGGGCGCTCCCGCACCGCTTCACGATCTCCATGGCATGGGCGTAATTCTTGCAGAGCAGGACGTTCTCCAGCTTCACGTTCTCGATGGGCGGCTCGACGGGCCAGGAGCCGGAGGTGACGATCAGCTTGTCGAAGGTGTCCTCGAAGTCCTTCCCCGACTCCAGGTCGCGGACCCTCAGCTTTTTACCCGTCAGGTCGACCTCCGTGACCTCGTGCCTCATGCAGGTTTTGACGCCGAGCTCCGCGAGCTTTTCGGGCGAGCAGTAGAACAGCCCGGCGGGATCCTTCACCACCCCCTGCACGTGCAGCGCGATGCCGCACGAAAGGAAGGAGATGTTGTCGTTCCTCTCATAGACAGTGACCTGCGCGTCCCTGTGCAGCGCCACCGTGTTCAGTACCGCCGCCGTGCCGGCATGCGTACAGCCCAAAACAACAACCTTCATCATCCGAGCCTCCTCCGAATGGGTCGAGGGGGGTTCCTTCCCCCCCTCACTCTTTCTCCTTCGTACCGCGAGCGTTAAGGAAACGCTGATTTAATCCATGGAGCTCCCCGGTGGTACCCCAGCTTGCCTATTTTTGAAGACACTTGCCGGGGCCGCCGCTATCCCCAGAGGGGAGCCTTCCGGCAACCGCTCGCTTCGCTTGCGGGCCGGTCAGTCTCACGATAGCGGCGTGGGGGGTTGGGGGCGAAGCCCCCATGTCAATTTTTAGGGAAGCGCTGGAGATTTTTGCCCATAGATGTTTTGCATATTTATCCTTGATGAAATATGCGTTTTCGTTTTAATCAGCGCTTCCCTAAGCGTACTGCTCCACCTTGTCGTGGACGACGACCAGCGAGTTGAAGTCCTCGATCTGCGGGCGGGGGATGATGACGGGCTCCTTGACGTGCTCGTAGTTGACGTTTTCACGGCGGACCGCAAACCCACGTTCCAAACGGTCCGTGAAGCCCTCGACGTTGACGATGGTGTTCGTCTGCACGATGCGCATGGCTCAAGCCTCCCTGCCTGAACGAAATAGCCCCTCTTTTCGGGGCGAAGCCACTTTCATAAAGAGATTTTATCTGATTTTTATTGTACAATTAGAGCATAAGCCTGTAAAGAAGCTACAGGAAAAGAAGGGAGTACGGGTACGCCATGAGGACAAGGCTGATGCGGTTGGGCGCTGCCATCGCTCTGGCCGCGGCAATGAGCTTTTCGTGCGTGGCCGATTCGAGCGCCGCGATAAACAGGAACAAGCAGAAATACCTCAAAAAGAACCTCCCGCCGCTGGGATGGGAGTATCAGGCCGGCTACACGCTCTGGCGCCTCGAGAGAGGGCTGGCCGCCACCCCGCAGACGTGGCGGAGATACGTTCGGGAGAAGAAATGGAGCCAGCAAAGGGGAAAGGAAAGCGCAGCGGACAAGCTGATCCTGAAATCCCTCGACTGGACCACTGAGGAGCTGGCCGCCCTCCTGGCCGAGCTCGAGGAGACGGTCTCATTCCAGCCCGCGGGCACGGAGACCGTAAAAACGGAGCCGGCTCCCTGAGGGGCGCCGGCTAACCTTCGTTCCTCCGGGTCAGGACGCGGCTCCAGACCCGGACGGCCGGGGAAGGGTGCTCCCAAAGCGCCTCCAGGCGCTCTCGAAACCGGTGCGCGGCCATCGGGAAACGTTGTTTCATGGCGCAGAGCAGCGGTACCAGCACGCGCTCGTCGTCCTGATCCAACAGGCGCAGCAGGACCTTGTCCGAGGGGGAGACGCCCCCGGGCCAATACCGCAACAGCAGGGCCGCGCCGCCGGCCTTCGCCCGACCCAGATAGCGGTCCATGAGGCCCGGGTCCGGCTCTATCCCCATCCTCAGACCGAGGAGGGCGGAGAGCAGAGGGTCCGGCATGTCCCCGGCGCGGCACGCCGATTCCTCCGCCAGGCGCCTTCGGCACTCGGGCCTCAGCGGAAGGCCCGCGACCAGCCGGGCCGTCCGGTCGTCGATCTCGTGGCGGCGCAGGAGCTCGCCGACGGCCCGCAGGACCTCCTCCCGATTCGCCAGGGTCCCAAGGCGTCCCAGGGCGAGGTATCGCACGGCGGCGACCGGAGAGGCCAGCCGGACCAGGAGCTCGCCGAGGAATCCACGGTCCGCCTCCTTCTCCACCTGCGCCCAGTGCGCGGAGAGGGCCCTTTCGTAACGGTCCAGAACGCGGCCGACGCGTTCGTCCCGCATCCGGCTGCGGCGTTCCTCCTCCCGACGCTCGGCCTCCCGCACGGCCTTGGCCTCCGCCTGGACGCGTTCGGCACGCCTGCGGTACCAGGCGAGGGGGTCGGGCCAGGGGCGCCGGGCCGGCTGCCGAACGGAGGCCCCGGAGGGACAGCGTTTCAGTTCCTCGGCGGACAGCCCCTTCAAAAACGTGTAGGCCCCGGTGATCTCCTGAAAGCGGTACGATCCCTGACGGCCCGTCACGTCCGGGTGGCAGGTGCGCGCAAGCCGCCGGAACGCCGACCGCACGTCCGCGGCCGTCGCCCCGGGGGCGAGCCCCAACACCCTCAAGCTGTACACGACCTCTGCCGAAAGATTCACGTTCACGTCAACCTCTGCTCGTCGAAACATCGACAAAATCAGGATACCGCAGTTTCCAAATCCTTCACCAGTTCCTCGATCAACTCCGCCGTCCCGGCGTCGAAGGGCATGCCCTCGGCCCGGCGCACCAGGGCGTGCAGCCGATCCTGCTGCTCCTCCGAGAGCGCGGTCTCCAGCGCGGCGAGGGTCAGCTTCAGCTCCCGAAGGCGCTGTACCTCCCCGGCGGCCTCGTCTTCATGCGGCCTGCCCGGGGAGGGCAAGAGCAGCGGGATCTCCACGCGTTCGCCCGTCCCGCGGCGGAGCTCCGCCGCAAGGCATCCGGATGCCGAGACCTCGCAGCAGAGACGAAGCGTCTCGCCCTCCAGGACCTCCAGCTCCAGGGAGGCCAGACGCAGCCCCTCGGTCCTCAGCTCGTTGGGCGACTGGCGCAGTTCCAGGACCGAGCGGCCGGATCGGCCCACCCTCAGCTCCACCGACGACCGCACGGGAAGGGTGGAGTTCTCCGGCAGGACCCGCAGGGCCGCCCCCTCCCAGAGCACCGTGAGCTCCCCGGACAGGATGTCCAGCAGCAGGCGCTCCCGCCCCGAGCGGGTGTAGAGCGCCGCACCGCGCACCACGGCGTCCTCGGCACAGAGGCTCAGGCGTTCCGGCCGGGCCACCTCCCGCTCCAGGACCTCGCGCAGCAGGGGTATCCGGCTGGAGCCGCCGACCAGAAGCAGGTGGTCGGGGCCGTGCCGTTCCCAGAGCCGACGTACGATGTGGACGAGGCGGCGGATCGGGAAGCGCATCAGGCGCTCCAGCTCCTCTCGCCGGACCGTCAGAGGGGGCAGAGCCCGTCCCTCCAGGGGGGGCGGCGTCCAGTCGAGGGTGAGACACTCGGAGAGGGCGACCTTCACCCGCTCCGCCTCCATCACCAGGGCGCGCCAGCGTGGGTCCGTGGAGGGCAGAGGGGCCAGCAGCAGACGTTCCCGCAGCCAGTCCGCGAGGGCCAGGTCGAAGTCGTACCCTCCGATCCCGTCACTGCCGACGCTCTCCAGCACCTGCCACACCCCCTCGCCGCTCTCGACGACGGAGAGGTCCACGGTCCCGGCACCGAAGTCCAAAACCAGAAAACGGCCCTCCCGCCCGAAGGAGAGCGCGGCCGCGGTCGGCTCCGCCACAATTCGGGCCTCGTGCAGCCCGGCCGCGTCCGCGGCCCGGACCATGGCCTCCCTCTGAGCCAGGGAAAAACAGGCGGGGACCGCCAGGACGCAGGAGGAGACGAAGACCCCCAGGTGCGCCTCCGCGTCCTCCCTGAGGGCGGAGAGCAGCGGGACGAGCAAATCGTGCGCCGCATGACCTCTCCCATCCAGAACCGCCCGAAAGGGGCTGCCCACCCGGCGCTTGACGTCCCACCAGACGTCCTCGGAACCGTTCAGGGCCATCCGCACCGCGTCCTCCCCCACGTGCCATTCCCCGTCCCACCCCACGACGGACGGGGTCGAGAGGGAACCCCATCGGTTCCTTATCGCCTCCACGGCCCCCAGCTCGTTCACGTAGGAGCAGAGGGCATTGCGCGTGCCCAGATCGATGCCGATGGAGACGGACTCGGACTTCATACGCGACATCCTCTGAGCTCCCCCCCCGACGCGGAATCGATGCGGAGCCGGACGGAGCGCCCGACCTCCGCCCCGCCCTCCCAGGCCGCCGGCAGGAAGTGCGGCGTGTAGCCGCTGCAGCGTCCCCCCTCGGGCAGGACCGGGAGGGTCCGACCGACGAAGCGGGCGGCGTAGGCGTCCAGGAGCTCGTTCCCCAGCGCCGCGGCCTCGGCGGCACGGGCGGAGAGCGCGGCGGGGCTCACCCGGCCCTCGAACGACGCGGCCGGGGTGCCCCGGCGCGGCGAGTAGGGAAAGACGTGGGCGCGCCCAATCCCCGCACGACGCATCAGCCGCAGCGTATTCCCGAAGGCGCTTTCGTCCTCGCCGGGGAACCCCACCAGGACGTCGCTGCTGATGTGAAGGTCGTCTCCCAGACGTTCACGCGCCCGCGAACAGACCTGGGCGAAGTCATCGGCCGTATAGCCGCGGCGCATTCGGCTCAGGACCCCGTCGTCCCCGCTCTGGAGCGGAAGGTGCAGGTGCGGGCAGAAGACGGGGCTCTCCCCCAGGGCCTCCAGGAGGGCATCCGAGAGCGCGAAGGGCTCCAGGGACCCCAGGCGCAGCCGCTCCAGCCCCGGCAGGGCCGAGAGTGCGCGCACCAGCTCCGCGAGGGACGAACCCGTATCCCGTCCGTACATGCCCAGATGGATCCCCGTCAGGACGATCTCCCTGCACCCGGCGTCCAGAAGGCGCCGGGCCTCGTCCATCGTACGGTCCGCGGGCCGGCTCACGGAACGGCCCCGCAGGAACGGAATGACGCAGTAGGAGCAGAAATGATCGCACCCCTCCTGCACTTTCAGGAAGGCGCGCGTGTGGAACACCGGACGCGCAACGGGAAGCTCCTCCCACCTCCGGTCCCGGAGCAGATCGGAGCGGAGGTCGCGGAAGGCCCGGCCGTCCCGGACCATGGCCTCGAGGGCGTCGGTCAGCTCGCCCTTCCTCCGGTTGCCGACCAGGATGTCGGCGCCCAGCTCCCGGGCCTCGTCCGCCGCGGCCCCCTGCGCCCAGCAGCCGCACACGGCGACGACCCCGGCCTCCCCGACGGTCCGGCGGGCGCGCCGTACCGCCTGCCGACACTTGCGGTCCGCCTCCGCCGTTACGGAACAGCTGACGATCACCGCGGCGGAGCAACCCTTCGGGTCCCGCGTCACGAGGGCTCCGCGCGCCTCCAGGTCCCCTGCCAGGAAGTCCCCCTCGCAGAGGTTCGAGCGGCATCCCAGGACGTGCACCCAGACGGACCGACCCCTCAGGTCCGGGGATTGAACCGCGTTCACGCCCGCCGTGCGGGCCGGGCCCGGCAGCCCCACCAGTCCCCCAGGCGCAGCTCCCGCTCCACGGTCAGCCCTGCCGCGGGAAGGGCGGAGAGGAAGGTCTCCCGCTCGGACAGCGTCATCCCGGAGAAAATTGCGGCCCCCGTCGGCTTCAGCACGCGCAGCACATCCGGCAGCAGGGCCAGGTTCGGCTCCAGGAGGATGTTGGCCGTCAGCAGGTCGGCGTCCGCCTCCACGCCCTTCAGGAGGTCCCCTGCAGCCAGGTCGCAGAGGATGGGGGGCAGGCCGTTCAGCTCCATGTTGCGCCGCACCTCGCCGAGCGTCGCCGGGTCCAGGTCGCGAGCCACGGCGTGCGCGGCCCCCAGCTTCAGCGCGGCGATGAAGAGGATGCCGGTGCCCGTCCCGACGTCGACGATCGTATCGTCCTTACGCACGGCCTCCTCCAGAAGCTCGAGCGCGATGCGCGTGCTCTCGTGATAGCCGGTCCCGAAGGCGGAGGCCGGGTAGATGAGGATCGGAGTCCGCCCCTCGGGCGCGGAGTCCCTGTGCCATGGGGCCATGACGACGAGCTCACGCCCCGCCTCGAGCGGAGGGAAGGCCTCCAGGTGCTGCGTGTGCCAGGGGCGGTCCTCCACCTTGCCGTGCGCGCGCAGCGCGATGCCGGGGAAGTCGGCCAGCAGTTTCCTCAGCTCCGCGAGCAGGGCGCCGATCTCCCGGGAGCTGCGGTAGGCCGCCCGCAGCACCAGCCCGCTCCCCTCCTCGACAAGCTCCGACCCCATGGCCCCGGAGAGCGCAGCGAGGTCGAACAGGCGCTCCTCCGTCCACGCGGGGTTTTTGTTCCCGTCCCCGCCGCTCTCCGCCTCGAACTCGACGCTCCACCAGAAACCGGGGCCGCCGTCGGGCTGCGGGGCTCCGTACAGGTCGTCAGAAGGCAAACCGATCACTCCCAAACATTTCGGGCACGCCGGAGGAATCCGCAGCGGACCCTTTTTCATATTTACATCCACATTCTATTTTACTACGGGCGAAGAAGCGGAGGGCGCGATGCCATCGGAGGCCCTACGTTCAAGCCCCCGGACAGCCTTTCGCGGCGGCGGTGTACTTTCCCGCCGTCCTGAGGTAGGATGACAGGTGTGAAATGACAGGCATGAACACGGACTGTCCTGGGAACACCACGTCCCCGGCGCGGGATCGCGGACCCGGCACAAGGTCCCGCACGAGAAAAAGGAGGCTGCGGCATGGAACCCTTTACGCTGACCCCCGCCTGCAAGGATTACCTCTGGGGCGGGAGGCGTCTGAAGGACGATTGGGGAATGAGGACCGACCTCGAAACGGTCGCGGAGATCTGGGAGCTGTCCGCCCACCCTGCCGGGGACGGCGTCGTTGCCGACGGTCCCTGGGGGGGGCACCCGTTCTCGAAGGCCGTTCGGACACACCCGGAGATCGTTTCCCACCGACACGGGCCGGATGATCCCTTTCCCCTGCTGGTGAAGCTCATCGACGCCCGGCTCCCTCTCTCCGTCCAGGTCCACCCGGACGACGCCTACGCCGCCCGCGTCGAGCACGGCTCGGGCAAGACGGAGATGTGGCTCGTCCTGGACCACGAACCCGGTGCGTTTCTCTATGTGGGGTTCGAGCGGGAGCTCACAAGGGAGGAGCTGGAGCGCCGCATCGGGGACGGAAGCCTGACCGACGTGCTTCACAGGGTGGAGGTGCGAAAGGGCGACCGTTTTTTCATCCCCGCGGGCACAATCCACGCCATCGGGGGCGGCATCCTGATCGCCGAGGTGCAGCAGAGTTCCGACCTCACCTACCGCGTCTTCGACTACGGCCGGACGGGGCCGGACGGGAGACCCCGCCCGCTCCACGTAGCTCAGGCGCTCGACGTCATGCGCCCGATCCCGGCCGGCTTCGCCGTTCCAGGGGCATCCCCCGCGCATCCCGTTCCGGGCGGCACCCTGGAGCGTCTTGCCGATTGCCCCTGTTTTCGGGCGGAGATCCTGGACCTCTCCGGACGTTGGGAGCGCGCCGCGGACGGGGACACGTTCCACTCCCTGCTCTGCCTGGACGGGACGGCCGCGCTCCGCGCCGGCTCCGCCGTATTGAGCGCCCGGAAGGGGGCCAGCCTCTTCGTCCCGGCCGACGCGGGCCCCTTTGTCCTGGAGGGTGCAGGCCGGTTCCTGATCACATCCCTGGGAGACCGGGAAAAAGGGCTTCACCAGAGCTGGCCGTCCGCTTATAAACCTCATTCACGGTAACCGGGACAGGTGCCCCCTGCACAGGATAGGAGAGCGGATTCGCCATAACGTGCTCCGTGTCCGAGAGGGATGGAAACCCCCGAAGAACATCCCGAACTGATGCCGGTTCCTCCGCCCTTGAAGCCTTCCTTAGTGGGATAGAAACTTGTCTGTGGAGGACGCGTAGCGGTCCCCGTCGTTCCTTGAAACCTCCTCGTAGAATAAGTAACGTGGAAGTGATACCAGGGCTGGTAAA
>NZ_CAUUGJ010000049.1:0-16429 GCF_963544685.1 uncultured Fretibacterium sp.
GCCAAAATACTCTATTTCCCATAGAGGGTTTTCTCTGCTGTAAATATGCTGTAAAGCAAAGAAAAAGGGCTCAGGAAAAACCTCCTGAACCCTTGCTATACCTGGAGCCGACTTCCGGACTCGAACCGGAGACCCCATCCTTACCATGGATGTGCTCTACCTGCTGAGCTAAGTCGGCATAAAAATGGTGGTGGAAGTTGGATTTGAACCAACGTAGGCTCTCGCCGACAGATTTACAGTCTGTTGCCATTGACCACTCGGCCATTCCACCCCATATCCTGCGTTTCGGCTGGAGCCGGCGATCCGACTCGAACGGACGACCTGCTGATTACAAGTCAGCTGCTCTACCAACTGAGCTACGCCGGCAAATTGTCCATCAGCCTCATCGCAGTACGACCAAGAATTCTACAGAGAGTCAGGGGTTCTGTCAAGTATCCCGGAGGAATTCGGAAGTCCGTTTTCGTAGAGGCCCGTCTCCGTCAGCACCCGGGGGACGCTCCTGTCGTGGGGTTCCATCGGAATGGAGTCCCGAACGAGGCGCTCCGGGCAGACCAGTATCGCCGTGCCGCGGTACTCCGAGAGGAAACGGTCATAAAAGCCGCCCCCCTTCCCCAGCCTAAGGCCGGAATGGCTGCAGCTCAGGCAGGGGATGACGGCAAAGTCCACCTCGTCCGTGCCTATCAAAGGCGTTTCCCGCGTGGGTTCCGGAATGCCGTAGGCCCCGGGCACCAACCGGCTCACGGCATCGATCTGCCGCAGCTCCATCACCCCCATGCGAATGCACAGGGGTACGCAGAGCCGTTTTCCGTCGTGCAGCGCGTTCTCCAGAAATGTACGGGTATCGATCTCCCGGCCGGTCCCGACAAAACAGAATACCGTCCGCGCAGACAGGTACTCCGGCATGGCCGCCAGCCGGGCGCAGATCGCCCCACTGGCCTGCGCCCAGTAGGCATCGGGCAATTCCACCTCGGCCTCACGGATATCCTTCCGCAAAAGCCGCTTCTCCTCCTGGATAGTCATGGACAAAACCTCCTTATCCTCTTCGCCTCGTCCGCAGCTCCCGATTTATCCCCACCGAAGCGGGACAAAGAAAAGCACGGCACAATGTTATTGCGCCCTGCAGGGAATGCTCTTTGGCCAAGCAGGCTAATCAAGTGAAGTCTAACACCGTTTTGGCAAACAGTCCGTGTAATGAGGAACACGACATTTCACGATCCCAAAATTTCGGGGTCACTGGAAGACCGCACAGCCTTCAGATCGAGACAGGTTCGGTAGATGACGGACCAAGGCAAAAGCAAGAAACCAGCAAGATGCGTCATGAAAACCATTGGAGGCTTTCCCACCCCCCACCCAGGATAGAGGAGCATAAGGAAAGCCGCCTTGGCAGCACCGAGGCTACGGCAAAGTACGACCCTGTAGACGAAGAAGAGACTCAGGAAACTGACAAAACCATACCCCAGGGTTCCTTCCTTGATCCTGGTGATCTTCATTCCCCTGATCCCTTCACAAAAATAGATCAGAAACACGAGGAAAAATTCGACCTCATATTTTTCAAACAATATTCTGAGGGGGCTTTTGGGGTTCGAGGTCCCCATCCCGGTACGGGAATCCAGCCTGACGCTGGCATGATACAGGATCGCAGCATCCAAGAGAAGGTATAAGAGAACCAAAGGAAAGGGCCTCATGTCCCTTTCGCCTCTCTGGAGAAGAATCGCGGTGATCGTTACAGGACAGGCAACGACGAGAAAAAAGCACAGCGTACCGCGCGCCCAACCGGACTTTCGGCGCGAGTAGACCTTCTGTAAGACAATCTCAATAAATACCGTGAGAATGATCCGAACGATAGTGGCATAGGGCATCTCCCCCAGGAGCGTGTATTGACGAAATTCAGGCAGAAGAAGCGGGCCTCCAAAGCCCGAAAGCCATATCATCGCACTGCAGAAAAACTCCACCTCGTAATTCTCGAACCACTTTTTCATGCTCATCCTCCTCCCGTAACGGCAAAGAGCAGGAGCCCTGGATACCTCTATCCAAGGAGTCGGAGGGGTCAGAGCGCGGAGCGCAGCTGGTCCAGGTCGGCGCCCCGGCGCGCCGCGATGATCTCCGCCAGGATGGAGACCGCGATCTCCTCCGGCGTCTCGGCCCGGATCGGCAGGCCGATGGGCTGGTAGATGCGGTCGATCTGATCGGGCGCAACCCCCTCCTCGATCAGCCGCTCGCGCACGAAGGCGATCTTGCGGCGCGACCCGATCATCCCGATGTAGGCGCATTTCCGCCCCTCCAGCAGCTTCACCACCTCGGCGTCCAGCGCGTGCCCGCGCGTTGCGATCACGACAAAGCTCGCCGAATGCAGGGGCAGGCCGCGGTCAAACACCTCGTTCAGCGGGCAGGCCAGCGTCCTTCCCCAGGGAATACTCTCCCCGTTGGCGAACTCCGCGCGCTCGTCCCAGGTCAGCACCGGCATCCCCGTGTCGCACACCAACCGGGCCAGCGCACGACCCACGTGCCCAGCCCCGAAGATCACGATCTCGGGCGACCGTCCGTAACGCTCCAGATACACCGTGACGTCGCCGCCGCAGACGGCCCCCTCCGGCAAGGCCTTCTCCGCATCGAGGCTCTCCCGGTAGAGCTCCGTGCCCGTCCCCTCTCGCATCATCGCACGGGCCCGTTCAATCACGTGATGCTCGGTGACGCCGCCCCCTATCGTCCCCTCCGTGCTGCCGTCCGGAAGCACCAGCATCGCCGCACCGCGTCCTCGGGGCGTGGAGCCTTGTTCGTCCACCACGGTACAGAGCACCGCTTCCCTCCCCGCCTCCACCAACTCCGTCAAACGCCGCAGCATCGGATAGTCCATTTTTCGGCCCCCCAATTATGCGTACAAGCCGTCCCAATACTCTTATAAGCTCCTGAAAAGTATAACAAAGGATCGGCCGGATGTCCTCAACGACAGCCGGCCGCAGGCATCCGTACAATTTGCGAAGGGAACCGTTTCTCAACGAAGCAACGTGCAATCAAGGCAGTACACGGAGAAACTGAAATCAGACGATCACGCCCGAGGCCGCCAGGACCTCTCCGCCGTAGAGCGCCAGGCGCTGTCCCGGCGCCGGAGCGAACTGCGGGGACTTGAACTCGGCCGTCAGCGTCCCCTCGTCGAGGCTCGCGATCCTGCAGGGCGAGAGAGGGGAACGGGAGCGCGTCTTGCCCATAAGGACCGTGTCCCGCCCCAGAAGCTCCGGCGCCAGCACGTTGGGCCGCCTCGCCGTTACGACCGTCCGGAACGCGCACTCCCGCGGCCCCACGACGAGCGCGTTCTCCGCCCTGTCCAGCCTCAGGACGTAGAGCGGGTGCGGCGCGGCAATCCCCAAACCCTGCCGCTGCCCCAGGGTATAGCGGGACAGCCCCTTGTGCCGTCCCAACAGCGCGCCCGAGAGGTCCCGGATCGGCCCCGGCCCGTCGTCCCCGACCCGCTCCCGATAGTCCGTCCCCGCCAGAAAGCAGACCTCCATGCTGTCGGGCCTATCGGCGGCGGCCAGCCCCGCATCGCGCGCAATCTCCCGGACCTGCGGCTTGGTCAGCTCCCCCAGGGGAAAACGGACGCGGTCCAGGCGGGCGCGGTCCACGTCGCAGAGGAAATAGCTCTGGTCCCGCCCCTCATCCAGGGCCCGGGCCAGCCGCGCTCCCGACGGCGTGAGGAGGATGCGCGCATAGTGCCCCGTGGCGACGGGAACGCAGGCGTCCCCCGCCCACTCGGCGGCGGCGTCCATCAGCAGGCCGAACTTGATGGACCGATTGCAGTCCACACAGGGGTTGGGCGTCCTCCCCTCACGATAGTCACGCAGAAAGGGCGCGATCACCCGTGCTCGGAACGTCTCCCCGGCATCCAGGATCCGGTGCGGAATGCCCAGCACCCCGGCCATCCGCGCGGCGGATGCGCCCGCCTCGACCGGGGGACCGTTCCCAGCCTCGCCGGGGCCGCCCCAGACGCCCGGGATACGGAGCGTCAGGCCCAGCACCCTCCACCCCTCCCGCAGGAGCAGAAGCGCCGCAACGCTGCTGTCCACGCCGCCGCTCATCAGCAGGACGATCGTTCGGCCCCCGGCCATGTCGCCCATCGAAGAAGGCCGCTCCTACTTCAAACTCTGCACGACCTTCTCGGTCAGCACCCGGCCCTTTTCGGCGGTGGAGAGGACGGCCCGCATCATGGAGCCGCGCGCGCCGCGCTCCAGCTCGGCGACCCCCTCGATCGTCATGCCGCCCGGCGTGCAGATGTCGTCCCGAAGGGCCGACGGCGCCCGGCCGGAGTCCATCGCCAGCCGGGCCGCGCCCAACACCGCCGCCGCCGCCCCCTTGTAGGCGATCTCCTTGGGCAGCCCCGCCTGAATGCCGCCCATCGCGGCGGCCTCCAGCAACGACAGGAAGAACGCCGGGCCGGCGCCCGTCAGGGATGTGAGGGCATCCAGATTCCTCTCCTCGGTCAGCTCGGCAGACCCCACGAGGGAGAAGAGCCCGACGAGCCCGGTCCTCTCCTCCTCCGAACAGGAGCCCGAGGGAGCGACCCCCGTGAAGGAGGCGTTCATCGCCGCACAGATGTTCGGCATCGCACGGGCCCAGCGCGCCGTCGGGGCCGTCCTCTCCAGCAGCTCCAGGGGCACAGCCGCGGCCAGGGAGACGCAGAGCTTCCCATCAAGCAGAGGAGCGACCTCCCCCACGACGCTCAGAGTCAGGTGCGGCTTGACCGCGAACATCACGACCTGTCCCTGCGAGGCGGCACGGGCGTTGTCCGATATCAGGGCGACCCCATCCGCCTCGAGATGGCGTCGTCGCTCCGGATGGGGCACCGACGCCGTGACCTCGCAGCCGGCCCTCGCCAGCCCACGGGCGACCGCGCCGCCCAACGCGCCGGCCCCGATGATGGAGAGACGCAAATCCTTCAGTTCCATGCCTCAATCCCCCTCTTTCCCCTGCCGGCCGGGGCGCCCCCTGCGCCACTCGAACATCCCCAGGGCGGCCGCCACGCTGGCGTTGAGCGAGCCTACGCCCCCCTGGATGGGGATGCGCAGCCGCTGATCGCATCTCTCGCCCACGAGGCGGGAGAGCCCATCGCCCTCCGCCCCGACGACCAGGGCCAGCCGTGCGGGGAGCACGTCATCCCACAGGGACTCCACGGCCCCCCCGTCCAGCCCCACGACCCAGAAACCGGCCGCCTGGAGCTGTTCCAGGGTCCGCACGATGTTGACGACCGGGATCATGGGAAGGCGGAGCGCAGCGCCCGCGCTGGTCTTCACCACCGTTCCCCCGGGCAGCGCCGAACGACGCCGGGAGTAGACCACGGCCGACGCGCCCGACGCCTCCGCCGACCGCACGACGGCCCCCAGGTTGTGCGGGTCCTCGATATGGTCCAGCACGACGATCAGGGCGGACTCGGCCCCGGAGAGCTCCTTCAAAAAGGGCTCCAGCTCCACGGGCTCCGTCTCCGTCACACGGCAGGCCACGCCCTGATGCCGCACGTCGGGACACAGCTTGTCCAACGCCTCGGGCGCGACCATCTGATAGACCACCCGGCCCGCCCGTGCGGCGTCCACCAGCTCGTCCAGAAACGGAGGACGGACGTTGTTGGCGATCAGCAGCCGGGTGCAGCGGGAGGGGGAACCCTTCACCAGATCCAGCACCGGCTGGCGGCCCCAGCAGACGTCGTCGGGCGGAACCGGACGCTCCACCGGCTCCTTCCTCCAGGGCCTGGCCGCCATGGGTCGCCCGCCGCGGGCCGCCCCGGCTCCGTGAACCTCGCGCCTGCCGCGAGGCCGGTTTCCGTCCCCTCCCCTTTTTCCGTCGAACTTACCCGGCATGCCTCAGCTCTCCTTTACTCTTGTTGGACTCGATCTCTTCCATGTATTCTCTGAGGAAGCGGGCGGTGTACCCCTCGCCCCTCGCCGCCACCCTCTCCGGCGTCCCCTGGGCCACGACGCGCCCGCCGCCGTCGCCGCCCTCCGGGCCGAGGTCGATGATATGGTCGGCCGAGAGCAGGACGTCCAGGTTGTGCTCGATGAACACGACCGTGCTGCCCTGATCCACGATGCGGTGCACGATCTCCAGCAGCTTGCGCACGTCGGTGTAGAAGAGCCCCGTCGTGGGCTCGTCCAGCAGGTAGAGCGTCCGCCCTCCGAACCGCTTGGCCAGCTCCTTGGAGAGCTTGACCCTCTGCGCCTCTCCTCCCGACAGGGTGAGGGCCGACTGTCCCAGGCGGATGTAGCCCAGCCCCGCGTCCTGGATCAGGCGCAATTTGCCCGCGATCCTCGGGATGTCCGCGAAGAACGCCACGGCCTCGTTCACCGTCATCGCCAGGACGTCGGCGATGGATTTCCCCTTGAACCGGACCTCCAGCGTCTCATGATTGTAGCGCGTGCCGCCGCACACCTCGCAGTCCACGTAGATGTCCGGCAGGAAGAGCATGGAGACCTTGACGGACCCGGCGCCGCCGCACGACTCGCAGCGCCCGCCCTTGACGTTGAAGCTGAAGCGCCCCGGCTTGTACCCGCGGATGTTCGCCTCGGGGAGCCCCGCGAAGAACTCGCGGATGAGGGAGAAGACCCCCGTGTAGGTGGCAGGGTTGGAGCGCGGAGTCCGTCCGATGGGGCTCTGATCGACGAGGACGACGTTCTCGAACGCATCCGCCCCCTCCAGCGCCCGAAAACGGCCGGGACGCTCCCGGAAGTCCCGGTCCAGGCGCCGTCGCATCCCCTTGTAGAGGATGTCGTAGAGAAAGCTGCTCTTTCCCGACCCCGAGACGCCGCTTAGGCAGGTGAAGACGCCCCGCGGAATTTTGACGTCGATGCCCTTGAGGTTGTGGTGCTCGGCGCCCTTGACGGTCAGCCAGCCCGACGGCTTCCGCCGGGCCCCGGACCGGACGATGCCCGTTGCGTCGCCCCGCAGGTAGGGGCCCGTCAGCCCCTCCGTCCCCAGCACCTCCTCGTAGCTGCCGCTGTGGACGATCTCGCCGCCCAGCTCCCCCGCGGCCGGCCCCATCTCGATGAGGGCGTCCGCCGCCTTCATGGTCTCCCGGTCGTGCTCGACCACCACGACCGTGTTGCCCAGCTCGCGGATGGAGTCGAGCGTCCGCACCAGGCGCTCCGTGTCCCGCGAATGCAGGCCGATCGTCGGCTCGTCCAGGACGTAGAGCACCCCGCTGAGCTTCGACCCGATCTGCGTCGCCAGCCTTATGCGCTGGCTCTCGCCGCCCGACAGGGTGTCCGCGCGGCGCAGCAGCGAGAGGTAGCCCACCCCGACGTCGACCAGGAAATCCAGGCGCTTGTCGATCTCCAGCATCACCTGTTCGACGATGTGGGTATCGGTCGTCCCCAGGGAGAGCTCCTTCATCACCCGGGAGAGCCGGTCTATAGGCATGACCAGCAGTTCCCCGATCCCATACCCGCCGACCCTTACGGACAGCGCCTCGGGCCGGAGCCGCAGGCCGCCGCAGCTCTTGCAGACGTCCTCCACCCGGTAGGCCGCCAGCTCCTCCTGGACCGTCTCGGACTCCGTCTCCTGCCATCGGGCCTCCAGCCAATTCAGCAGCCCCTCGTACCTCCCCATATAGGTGCGCTCCATCCCCTTCTCCTCGAAGACCATCGGCACCCGGTCGTCGCTGCCGTGCAGGATGAAGTCCCGCACCCGCGGGTCTAGGTCCCCGTACCTGGGGGTCAGGTCCCACCCGTATTTTTTGGCGAACAGGGCGATTTTGGTCAGGAAGTACGGTTTGGTCTTCCAGGGCAGAATGGCTCCCTCCGCAAGGGAGCGGTCCGGGTCGATCGCGAGCTCCTCGGAGAAGTGCTCGTGGCTCCCGAGCCCGGCGCAGTCGGGACAGGCCCCGAACGGGCTGTTGAAGGAGAAGAGGCGCGGCTCGATCTCCGGCATGGCGACGTCGCAGTCCGCACAGGCGTAGTTCTCCGTCAGCATGTACTCCTTCTTGCCCTCCGGGGCGATCAGGACGTACCCACCCGAGAGCTTCAGGGAGGCCTCGACGGACTCCGCGATGCGCGAACGCCGCTCCTCCGTCACCTTCAGCCGGTCGACGACGACCTCGATGTCGTGCCGCTTCTTTTTGTCGAGCTCGATGTCCTCCTCCAGCCACAGGACCGCGCCGTCGACGCGGACGCGCGTATAGCCCTTCTCCCGCGTCTGGCTGAACAGGTTGCGGAACTCGCCCTTCTTGCCCCGGACGAGCGGGGAGAGGATCTCCACGCGGGAACCGTCGTCGTTCTGGAAGATCAGCTCCAGGATCTCGTCGATGGAATAGCGGATGACCGGCTTGCCGCAATGGGGGCAGTGGGGCACCCCGATGCGGCCGTAGAGCAGGCGCAGGTAGTCGTAGATCTCGGTGACGGTCCCCACGATGGAACGCGGGTTGTGGCCCGTCCCCTTCTGTTCGATGGAGATGGCGGGGGACAGGCCGGAGATGTCGTCCACGTCCGGCTTCTTCTGGACGCCCAGAAACTGGCGCGCGTAGGCCGACAGGGACTCCACGTAGCGCCGCTGCCCCTCGGCATAGAGCGTGTCGAACGCCAGGGACGACTTGCCGGACCCCGACGGCCCCGTTATGACCACCAGCCTGCCCCTCGGAATGTCCACGCTCACGTTCTTGAGGTTGTGTTCCCTGGCCCCTTTGATGCGGATATAATCGTCCAATGAAAGAATCTCCTTGGGAAGCGCTGGCAGCGCTTCCCTGAATTTTTTTAATATGGGGGCTTCGCCCCCTGGTGAAAAACCTAAGCGACCTGCACAGCTCACTACGTTCGCTGGCAGTCTGCTTAATCCCCCCACGCCGCTATCCTGAGACTGAGCGGCCCGCAAGCGAAGCGAGCGGTTGCCGGAAGGCTCCCCTCTGGGGATAGCGGCGGCCCCGGCAAGTTTCTTCCTCAAAAACAGGCAAGCTGGGGTACCACCGGGAGGCTTCACGGCTCAAATCAACGTTTTCTTTGAAATCGGCTCTGAAACATCAACAGGGGGCTTCGCCCCTTGATACGGGAACGAGCGCGCCCCCTGACGGCCCGCCGCCCGCGGGTATTCTATCATGAAGCCGGCGTCGCGCAGCGCCAGAGGCCCCCGCCGAAAGATCGGGGGCCCGTTCGGAGATACGGGGCTGGCCTCTCCGGGGGACGGCGGGTAAAATGTAATTCATCCCCAGGGAAGCGTTGATCATAGGTGCAAGGATGGAAACGGGAACGAGGTTGGATAGATATCATGTGGAGAAACATCATGCGGATGAACCTGTTTTCGAGGGACGGCGGACGCCGGAGCCGCCTCATGGCCGGGGGGATGCTGACGCTCGTGCTCTGCCTGGCCCTTTCGTCGCCGGTCCTCTCCGCGACCGATACCGGCGGGGACGCCGCCGAGGGATCCGGGGACACCGTCGCCATCCTCCAGCAGCGCGTCAGCGAGGACATCGCCGGTTCCAGGGACGCCGTGGAGGCGGAGCTCAAGGATTTTCCTCTCGGCAGCGCGGACGTCGCCCTCCGTATGAAGCAGCTCGTGAAGCTGACGGCCTCGGCCTCCGAGGACGCGGTCCAGTGGGGCTATACCGATGCGGAGAGGGAACGCTACGCCCATCTGCTCTCCGACCTGAACCTGGCCTACGCAGCCTACAACACGAACCTCAAGACCCTGTCCTCCCGTCAGGACTCGATGGCCGTCGCCGTGACGGCCTCGAAGGACGCGGAGCTCTCCGCCTCCGCATCATCGGACATCAACGCCTATGACGCGCTGAACCAGGCCATTCACAAGTCCCGTCAGGAGCTGGACCTGATGGTGTTCAACCTGAGGTCCGTCCTCAACAAGCTGTCCATCGGGCTGTCCGACGTCAGCCGTTTCAGGGAGGAGGCCGAATCGACCCTTCAGGACGGCACGACGCTCTCCCACATCAGCGCGCTGGAGATCGAGCGCGCGAGGCTGAACCTGGCCTCGTCGTGGCTTCAGGCCAGGGAGGCGAAGCAGCGCTGCGACGAGATCATCCGGAGTATCCGCCAGGATCGGAAAAGGCTCCAGGGGGTCCGGGCAGCGCTGACCTTTCCCGAGGAGGCCCTGAACCGGAACGTCGGGGCGCTGCAAACACGCATCGACGACCTGAAAAAGCAGATGACTGCGGTCAGGGGCAGCTTCGACGATGCCTCGTCCTCACTCTCCCAGGCCCGTGCGGCCGTCGACGCCGACAGCGCGGACGCCGGCGCCCTCACCCCGGCGAACACCCGCTTCATGGCGCGTCTCGCCAACCTGAATTATTGGGAATACTACACCACCTTGATCCAGGACGAGATCGGGTTCCTGACGGACGCCCAGAATATCTGGAGGGCCCGCTACCGGCTCTTCAACGAAAAGGCCACGGGGGAGGATATCTGGAGGTACAGGAACGATGCCCAGGTCAGGATATCCGAGCTCCAGACCCATCTCGAGAGCATCCAGACCCTGCAGAGCGATTTCTATCAGCGCATCTCCACGACCCGGAACATGGCGGGCGAGGCCACGGGCAAGACCCGGCAGAACCTGAACCAGATGCTGCAGAGCCAGCAGGACACGATCGCGAACGTCCTCAACCGTTACGCCTACCTCCTGCCCTATCAGATCATGCTGGAGCGCACCCTCTATGAGGAGGCCAGCGCCCGCATCGACACCCTGCGGCTGGCGGAGAAGGTCGGGGACTTCGGCAGGAAGACGTTCCTGAGCTTCTGGAACACGGAGCTCTGGAAGGGCGAGGGGTACTCCGTGACCATCAGCAAGCTGCTCACGGCCCTGATGGTCTTTATCTCCAGCTTCTTCCTCAGCGCCTGGGGCAGCCGCTGGATCCAGAGGCGCATGATCCGCCGCTTCTCCGCGAGCATCACGGCGGCCAACGCCACGCAGCGAATCGTCTTCTACGTGCTCTGGTTCTCCTTCGTCCTGATCGCGCTCCAGATCGTCAACATCCCCCTGACCGCCTTCGCCTTCCTGGGCGGCGCCCTGGTGCTGGCCATCGGCTTCGGGGCCCAGACCCTCTTCAACAACCTGATCAGCGGCTTCATCATCATGTTCAGCCGCCCCTTCAAGATCGCGGACATCATCGAGGTCGACGGCACCTCGGGGACCGTCGAGGAGATCGGGTCCCGCTCCACCCGCATCAAGACCTGGGAGAACATCGACGTCATCATGCCGAACCGCTACCTGCTGGAGAACCGGGTGACGAACTGGACGGGCTCGGATACCAAGAAGCGGGACACATTGAAGGTCGGCGTCTCCTACGACTCGGACTCGCGCCACGTGGAGGAGCTGCTGCTGAAGGTGCTGAAGGACCACTCCAAGATCCTCAAGGACCCCGCTCCCTTCGTCCTCTTTCAGGGCTTCGGGGACAGCTCCCTGGACTTCATGCTCTATTTCTGGGTGGACCTGAGCACGACATCCTCGATAAAGGTGGCCAGCGACATGCGCCACCACATCCTGTCCCTGTTCCGACAGGAGGGCGTGGATATCCCCTACCCGCAGATGGATGTCCGTTTCCCCGCCGCCCCGGAGAGGGGCGGGGCTGTCCCGAAGCCCCCCAAGCCCAAGGCGGAGGGGAACGCTTCAGCTTCATAAGGGAAGCCCTGGCACGACGGGGAAAGGGAGCGAGGAGAGGATATGGAAACAAGGGACGGCAGGGAAAGGATCGTCAGACTGTGGTTCGATATGTGGCTGCAAAAGAGCGCCCTGGGGATATCCGACGTTTTTTCCGACGACGCCGTGTACATCGAGAGCTGGGGTCCGGAATACAGGGGTCTGCCGAGGATCAGGCAGTGGTTCGACGAGTGGAACACCCGCGGGAGCGTCCTTCGATGGGACATCCGGCAGTTTTTTCATAAAGGGGACCAGACCGTGGTCGAATGGTGTTTCAAAGACGCCATGCACGACGGGCAGATTCAGGCCTTCGACGGCATGTCGCTGATCGAATGGACGCCGGAGGACAAAATCCGCCTCCTGAAAGAATTCGGCTGCAACATAAACCGCTACGATCCCTACCGGGACGGAGCGGCCCCGCATTTCGGGGACGAGAGGCCCCTGTGGTTCTGAGCCCGGACTCGGCCGCCGGCCGTCGTCCCGGCGTATCCCTTACCCATGCCATGCAGCAACTTGCGGAGGTGCTCCCTGTAGAATGAAACTGGACCGCCTTCTCGGCATCATCATCCACCTGCTGAATCACGAAAGCGTCTCCGCCTCGCGTCTGGCGGAGCGCTTCCAGGTCTCGGTCCGCACCATCCAGCGGGACATCATATCCATCTCCTCGGCGGGGATTCCGGTGTACTCGGTCAACGGCAGGTTCGGGGGCTATTCCATCCTTCCCGCGTACAGGATGAAAAACATCGACATCCGAAGCGGCGAACAGCAGATGATCGCGAGGGCGCTGGAAAGCCTCGCGACGTCCTACTCCAACGATGCGCTCGACACCCTGATAGAGAAATACAACGCCATCATCGAGAGGGAGGGGGGGCAGAAGGTCTTCTGGGATTTCAGCGTCGCGAGGGAGAACAAAAGGGTCCAGGACCTGAACGCCCTGCTGGAGTCGGCCATCTCCGACAGGAAGCGCGTCGCGTTCGACTACCGGAACGCGGACGGAAAGCGATCCCGGCCTCACGTCGAACCGCTGGCCATCCATTACAAATGGTACGCATGGTACCTGTTCGCCTACTCCCTGGAGCACAGGGAGTACAGGACGTTCAAGGTCGCAAGGATGCAAAATCCCGAGGTCACGGAACGGAGCTCGGGGATCGAGCACGGAGACGTCGAGCGGCGGATGCAGGAGTCGGAGCAGGCATACTACAGGACCTGCATCGATATCGAGGTGCATTTCTCCGCGGAGGATGCGCCTCTGATGGAGGAGTATTTTCCCGACTGCCCCATCGAAGAGCTGGCCGGGGACGCCCGCAGGACCTTCATCCGCGTCCCGGCGAGGGAACGCCTGTGGAAGGCGTTGCTGCTCAGCTTCGGCGACAGGGTGAAGGTCGTGGGGCCGGAGGACTACCGGAGAGAGCTGATCGAAACCGCACGGAAATTTTTGTCCAACTACGACACACAGCTGTCGCGAGGGGCTGCTAAGATGTGAAAGGATGCCCAAGATGGCTGACAGATGAATGACAGGCCGTCCCCGAGTTCGGGATGACGCTCTCGTCTTTTGCGAGGAGACCGGGGCCCATGAAAAAATACCGTTCCGTCATGAAGGCTTACCTGAGAGGCTCCCTGATGAACCTGATGGAGTACAAGTTCAACTTCATCGCCGGAGGGACCTTCGAGCTCGTCTGGACGGCCATGTACGTCCTCTTCATCAATGTCGTGTTCACGCACACGGAGACGATAAACGGCTGGAACCGATACCAGACGCTGATGTTGACCTTCCAGGGAGGGTTGATGGATTCCGCGTTCACCTTCCTGATCGTCCCGGGCCTGCGAAGGCTCCCGGAGATGGTCAACACGGGCAGCCTGGATTTCATCCTGCTCAAGCCCATCAACAAGCGGTTCAACATCTCGTTCCATGAATTCGACGTGCCGCAGGTCAAGAACATACTGCTCAACGCGGCTGGAATAGCCTATTGTCTGGCAAAACTCGAGACGCCCCTCACCCCGGCGGGGGCCGTGACGTACGTTCTGCTCTCGCTCAACGGTTTCCTGCTGATCTATTCCATCATGTATCTATTGATGTCCCTGTCCTTCTGGGTCATGAGGATGGATATCGTCATGGGCATAGGCTCCGAGCTGATCACCGCAGGGAACAAGCCGATGACGATATACCCCTCGCTCGTGCGGAAGCTCCTCATCTTCGCCGTTCCCCTGCTGGTGTGCTTCAACTTTCCGATCCTGTCCGTCGTGAAGGGGTTGAGTCTGCCGCTCACGATATATTCGTTTGCATCGTCCCTCGTGTTTTTTTGCCTGTCGGATTTCGTCTTCGAGAGGGGGCTCGGAAGATATGCCGGCGCAGGCAGTTAGCCGCAGCAGCGTCATCACGGCGGAGGGGATCGGCAAGGATTACGCGTATTACAAAAAGGAACCGGGGCTGAGGGGGAGCCTGAGGAACCTGTTCCATCGCGAACCGCTTCTTAAAAGCGCGGTCAACGACCTTTCCTTCCGGATCCCCAGGGGGGCGATAACCGGCCTGATCGGCTTGAACGGGGCGGGAAAGACCACTACGCTGAAAATGCTGTCCGGCCTGATCATGCCCTCGAGGGGACGGATCGACGTTTTGGGGTATCGTCCCTTCGACAAGAAGAAGGAATACCTGCGCCGCATCTCCATGGTCATGGGAAACAAGAGCCAGCTGTGGTGGGACCTGCCGGCCCTGGACTCCTTCGAGCTGAACAGGACGATTTACGGGGTGGAGGACGGGGACTACCGGGACATCCTGCGCATGATGGTCGCATTGCTGGGCGTGGAGGAGCTGGTCAACGTACAGGTGAGGCGCCTGTCCCTCGGGGAAAGGATGAAGATGGAGCTGATAGCCGCATTGCTCCACAAACCCGACGTCATCTTTCTCGACGAGCCTACCATAGGGCTGGACGTCGTCACCCAGCACAACATACGCGAGTTCCTGAAGCGGTACTGCGCGGCGCACGCATCGACCGTCATCCTGACCAGCCATAACTTCAACGACATCGTGTCCCTCTGCGACTCCCTGATCCTGCTCGACAAGGGAGAAAAAATTTACGCGGACACGTTCGACAATTTCAAAAGGGACTTTCTGAGCCAAAAGTATTTCATCCTGAAGCTGAATGCGCCGAACGCGGACGGAATGATCGAAGCGCTCAGGTCGAGGGGAAGCCTTCAGGCCGAAAAGGTGGAGGACAACGCCGTCAGGATCTCCGCAGATCCCGAGACGAGCCTGGACATCCTGAAGGACATCTCCAACAACTTCATCGAGGAGCTGAGCGACATCAACATCGAGAACATCGGCATGGAAGACGTCATCAGACGGATCTACGGGAGATGAACGAGGCTGCGCCATGCGGAAATACTGCGGAATATTCAGGACCGCCCTGGCCAACCAGCTGGAATACCGGGTGAACTTCATATCCTCGTTCCTGTTCTCCCTGGTGCCGTTCGGGGTCAATACCCTGCTGTGGATTGCCGCGGCGCGCGGAAACGACGGGATGCCGCTCGGCACGGAGGGAATCGTCACGTACTATTTCACGACCCTGATCGTGAGCAACATCACCTCGACGACGTCGATATTCAGGATATCGGACGACATCCGGCTGGGGAATCTGAGCCAATACCTCCTGAAGCCCTACAACTACGCCCTTTATCAACTGATGACCGACATGCCGCAGCGCGCGGTCTTCGTCGTCATGAATGCAGTTCCGCTGGCGGCCATCTACGCGCTGCTGCGAAGATACATCCTTCCGCATCCATCCGGAATATCCGTATCGAGGGCGGCGATATTCGCCGCGTTTCTGCTGGTGGGGTACCTGATAAACTTTCTGGTCGACTTCTCCATAAGCCTGTACAGCTTCTATTTTTCCAGGGTATCCTCCCTCTACACCTCGATAAGGGTCCTCCGAAACATCTCGGCAGGCATCGTCTTTCCGCTGATGCTGCTGCCCGACGCGCCCTTCACCTTCCTGATCCGATTGCCGTTCGCGTATACGAACTATATTCCGACGACGTTTCTCATGGGCATGCTCTCCGAGAGGGCAGCGCTTTCCTGCCTGTCGAAGGCGGCCGGATGGGCGCTCTTCCTCGCGGCGGGCTGTGCCGTACTGTGGAAAAAGGGTATGCGGAGGTATTCCGCCTGTGGAGGATGAGGGTTCGGCCGCCCCGGGCATCGCGAGAGACAGACCCGGGGCCCGGGCGGAGAGGGGCCTTTGCAAGACCGCTCGTTCGGCCCGGCGGAAGCGGTACCGTTCCCGAACGAAGGGCATTGCCACGAGACTCGTCAATACGATATACTATTGAAGAGTTATCACTGCATCCAATGCGGTAAAAAATTGGGGTCTCGGAAGGAGTGCAATCCATGGCGGAAAATTGGAAGGATACCCTTACGGACAAACTCTGCGATGCGTTTCTAAAGCTCGAGACGCGCCAGGAGGTCTACGACTTTCTGGAGGATGTCGCCACGATCGGCGAGATCAAAGCATTGTCCCAGCGGCTGGAGGTGGCCCGTCTGCTGAGCCGGGCGAAAACCTACCCCCAGATCGCCCAGCAGACGGGGGCGAGCACGGCCACGATCAGCCGGGTCAAAAAATTCCTGGACTACGGGGCCGGCGGGTACAAGATCGTCCTGGACCGAACCAAGGACGCGTAATTCCAATTCCAAATCATTCGTATGCTTCGTTGTTTTTGCTTACCTTGCTCGACGTACTTTTCTGTACGCCTGGTGAAGAAACTAAGGACCCGCTCAACTCGCTACGCTCGTTGGCGGTCTGCTTATCCGCTACGGTTCGCA
>NZ_CAUUGJ010000050.1:0-16367 GCF_963544685.1 uncultured Fretibacterium sp.
TACGGTGCGGCACTGCTGGAAGCCGCCTCTCCGACCGCTTTGCACTGGTCCTGGCTGCGCGGCCTTTGGGGCGGGTGCGGGGGGCTTTACGTCCCGAGGTCCGGATACTACCTGGTCCTGCGCGTCTCCTCGCCCCCCGCGGCCGCGATCCTGAAGGGGCTCCTGCCGAGGACGCGCATCGCATGGCAAAGGCGCCTGCTCCATGGAACGCACGAGATGATCCTGCGCGATCAGCAGAAGATCGTGACCTTCCTCAGCAAGCTGGGGCTGACGGGGATATCCCTGCGCATGGAGGACATGGCCATCATGCGGTCGATGCGGGACCGGGCCAATCGGATCCGGAACTGCGACACGGCCAATATCAAGAGGACCCTCAAGGTCGCCGAGGAGCAGACGGCGCTGGCCCTCGAAATTCGGGACGCCGGGCTCATCGAGCGGCTTCCCCCGGCCCTGCGCCAGTTGGTCGAGGCCCGCTTGGGAAATCCCGAGGCCTCCCTCGCGGAATTGGGAGAGGGGCTCTCTCCACCGATCACCAAAAGTACGGTAAAATATCGTTGGCAGCGATTGAGCGGTTATGCCGAGACCTTGACGGCAAGGCAGGATGGGATCGAGGCTGAAGGTAAGGAAAAAGGCACGTTGGGAGGGGTCGAAGGTGAAACTGAAAACGTTCGGTCTTGAGGACATAAAGGATAAAAGAGTTCTGATGCGGGTCGATTTCAACGTCCCCTTCAAGAACGGAAGGGTTACCGACGACGCACGAATCCGGGCTCACGAGAGCACCCTGCGCAAGCTCCTGGACGGGGGCGCGAAGGTGGCGCTCGTCTCCCACTTCGGCCGCCCCAAGGGCGCGTTCGATCCTCTCCTGTCCCTGAAGCAGATCGTCCCGGACGTGGAGAGGGCCTATGGGGTCAAGGTCCTGTTCGTCGATGACTGCGTGGGCCCCAAGGTGCAGGCCGCGCTGGACGCCCTGTCCAAGGGGGAGGTCATCCTCCTCGAGAACGTGCGCTTTCACCCCGAGGAGCAGAAGAACGATCCGGCCTTCGCGGCCGAGCTGGCGAAGCCCTTCGATGTCTTCGTCATGGATGCCTTCAGCGCGGCCCATCGGGCCGACGCCTCCACCAGTGGGGTGATCCCCCTGCTCTCGTCCTTTGCGGGCGATCTCCTGGTCCGGGAGGGGAAGATGCTCGGGGCCGTCAGCGAAGCCCCGGAAAAGCCCTTCGTCCTGATTCTGGGCGGGGCCAAGGTATCCGACAAGATCGCCGTCGTCGGGAACCTCTTGGACAAGGTTACGACGATCCTTATCGGCGGGGGCATGGCCTACACGTTTCTGAAGGCTCAGGGGCTCGAGATCGGCCGCTCGCTCTGCGAGACGGATCGACTGGACTTCGCCGGGCGGACCCTCGAGGAGGCCAGGGCCAGGGGAGTCCGGCTGCTCCTTCCGGTGGACAGCGTCGTCGCCGCCGTGCTCGACGCGTCGGAGACGAAGGTCGTCTCGAGCACGGAGATGCCCCCCGACCGGATGGGGCTGGATATCGGCCCCAAGACCATAGAGCTCTTCACCTCGGCCCTCAAGGAGGCCAAGTCGGTCCTCTGGAACGGGCCGATGGGGGTCTTCGAGAATCCCCGATTCGCCGCGGGGACGCGGGCCATGTGCCGGGCGGTCGCGGACTGCACCCGGGCCGGGGCCGTGACGGTGATCGGGGGCGGGGACACCGCTTCCGCGGTTCGCGAGTTCGGATTCGACGACAAGTTTTCCCACGTCTCGACGGGCGGCGGGGCCAGCCTGGAGTACTGCGAGGGGAAGGCGCTTCCCGGAATGGCGCCGTTCGAGATCAAGTGAGAGCGAAAAAGTAAAAGCGAGAAGGAGGTCACGTCCCCGATGAAGAAGATCCGCCTCTACGGAAACTGGAAGATGAACATGACCCGCGCGGAGACGACGGCGTTCATGTCCGAGTTCGCGCGGTCTGCGAAACCTCTGGAGGCCGTCATGGGCCGGGATCTGGAGGTCGCCGTGTTCCCGCCCTTTACCTCGCTTTGGGCCGCGAACGAAGCGATGCGGTCGGTATCCGGCCCCATGCCGCTTCTGGGGGCCCAAAACGTCTATATCGGGGATCACGGGGCCTTTACGGGCGAGGTCTCCATCCCCATGCTGAAGGAATGCGGCTGCACGCACGTCATCATCGGGCACAGCGAACGCCGCCACATCCTGGGCGAGGGGGAACCCCTGATCGCCAAAAAGATGAGGGCCTGTCTCGATGCCGGCCTGATCCCCGTGCTCTGTTACGGGGAGACGCTGGAGGAGAGGGAGGCCGGAAGGGCCTTCCAGGTCATGGAGCGTCAGCTGCGCTCGGCCGTCGAGCCGCTCTCCGCCGACGAGTCCGCCCAGGTCGTCTACGCTTACGAGCCCGTCTGGGCCATTGGGACGGGAAAATCCGCGACCTCCGCCGAAGCGCAGGAGGTCTGCGCCTGGAGCAAGAGGCTGCTTGCGGAGGCGGCCGGAAGGGATATCGGCACGACCGTCCTGTATGGGGGCAGCGTCAAGGGCTCGAACGCGAAGGAGCTGCTTTCGATGGACGCGATCGACGGGGCTCTGGTGGGCGGGGCCTCCCTGAAGGCCGAGTCCTTTTTGGAGATCTATACGGCCTACGCCGGATCATAACGAGAAAAGCCCTTTTGCCGCAGCCTTTAGCGGAAGGAGGTCCTTCCGCTTTCCTGGAAAGGTCATCTACTCAATATTTTAAGGAGGTTTTTCGTTGATGAAAGGGATTCGACGACGAGCGCTTTTAGGTCTGGCCGTTCTGCTGGCGGTCTTCGCGTCCTCGGCATGGGGAGCCGTCCCGGAGGATGCGCTGAGCGCAAAACCCTCAAGTGCGCTTTACTCCGTGTTCCACGTCGATGACTTGGGCAACCTGGCCCGCAGCATCCTCTCCTCCGATAACATAGACCTGTTCGCCCCGCTCCTGGACGAGAATGAGCTGGAGGGGCTCCGCATGGCCGCGGCCATCGTCAGCAAGATGCCCGTGAAGACCACCGCGCTGCTGGCCGGTACGGACGAGAGCCTCACCCCATTCCTCCAGGTGGCCCTCTCCCTGCCAGCGGAGCTCAAGTCTCAGCTGGACCTCGTGGAGAGCGGCAAGGCCAAGCCGGAGGATATCGTATCCCTCGCCCTGGGCGACGGGGCCGTGGCCTTCGGCCCCCTCCTCAATGTCGAGCTCCAGAACGGGGCTCAGGGGCCTTATTTCCTGCTCAACGGCCAGGCAGCCCTGGCTGCCAGAGACGGGCTCCTCCTGGTAGGGCTCTCTCCCGCCGACCTCGAGGCCAGCCTCAAGGCCCTTGCGGACCCGAAGGAGCGCCTCTCCGTGAAACGCCGCCACAAGGCCAGGAACTTCTCGCTGCTGCACCTCGACTTCCCGACCATGCTCAAAGTGGCCAAGGAGCAGAAGGCCAAGGAAAAGGCGGACGGAGAGGGCGGAAAGAAGATCGACGAGGTCGATCTCGACGCCCTGAAAGCGTACTTCAAGGCCCCCCTGGAGATCGAATACGGCATCGACAGGGAGCCCGGAAGCCTGCTGTTCTCCATGGGGGTCAATCTCGAGGAGGCGCTGAGCGACGCCTATCTGAAGCGTTTTGCGAAGATGGAGCCCGTGCCCGGGGGAGAACTCTTCCTGACGGGGGGGGGACGGCCTCTGTTTGCCCTGAGCTCGAAGCTGTCCTTCAAGGGCTCGGATCTCGACGTCTATCCCGAGATAGCCAAGATCTGGAAAGATGGGATCAAGCAGCTGGCCGAATACGGCATCACCGAGTCCGAGGTCGAGAACCTGCTGTCCGGAAGCGTCTCCCTGGTCTGCGGAGGAAGCGCTGCGGTCGCCGGGGCCAAGACGCCCGGGGCCTATCTGGCTCTGACGGGCAGGGAGGGTGCGGCCTCCTCGATCTTCAAGAAGGTCACGGAGAACGCGGAGTTTGCGTCGACGCTGCCGACCGCTCCCGTGGACGTGAAGGACTGGGAGAAGGTCCTGCAGGTCGATCCCAACCTCTTCCCAGCACCCGTCCTTTTGGGGGTGAAGGGGGACACTCTCTTTGTGGGGATACAGGATATAGCCGGCCTCAACGCCGCGCCCGAGGTCTCCGATGCGCTGAAGGCCCTTTTGGAGAAAGGATCCCTCAGCACGTCCTTCTTCGACTTCGGGGCAATTTGGACGACTCTGAACGGCATGCTGAGCGACAAGGATTCCCCCCTCTACGCTCTGGCCGCAAATCTGCCTCAGGCGATTCTGGACTCCGTGAAGGACGTGCTCGGGGCCGAGCTCTCGGTCCCCTTCGTCGGCAGCTGGGCGCCTCGGATGGATGAGGCATTTGTTAATTTCTCCCTCGCCGATGTGCCCGCGGACAAGGGCCTGATGGCCAAGATCGTGAAGGCTGCCGCCGGCTACATGGCCGCCTCCGCCCCCTCGCCCCTGGATCGTCTGATGGAGGCCAGGGCGGTGGCGGAACCCGTGTTCAAGGGCAAGCCCGAGATCGAGGACGCGGAGCTGGAGGGCATGGCCGAGGCACTGAAGGGGAAGGTGACCCTCCGGCAGAAGGACGGTGTCCTCTACATCGGGACCGTGGCGGACGCGAATTCCCGCGAGGAGCTGACCGCCAAGGCCAAGGAGCAGGGCCTGAAGGGGTCGGCGGGCTTGGACATCCTGCCGGGCGAGGAGGACTACGCGGGTCAGGAGATCGTCTGGATGAAGGTTGTCCGCTGACCCTTTTCCGGAAGAACCACAAGAAAGCATAGAACTCGGGAATCACGCTCATCGATTCAGCCCCGATCCGAAGATCGGGGCTTTTGTCTGATCCTTCCCCGGGGGTTGCCCCTTCCTGAACGGAAGGGGCCTGCCAAAGGAGAGTTGAGTTTTGGAGCGTTCGCTTAAAGACCGTTTTGACATGCATATCGTTTCGGAATATCTGGAGACGCCGTCCGTGCCCCGCCTGTCGGAAAACGCGATGTGGCTCCTGGGGCAGCGCTATTTTGTACAGCGCTGGGACGCCTCCGTGGGCGGGCTCAGGAAGGAGGGGAGCTTCGAGGAGTTCACCCGGCGCATAGCCCGAACCATCGCTTCCGCCGAGACCCTCTACCTCGATCCCGAGGTGCCGGGCTCCCTGGACTGGCTTCAGGCTCTGGAGAAGAATATCGCGAGCGACATCCTGAACCGTCGCTTCCTCTTCAATTCACCCTGCCTTTTCAGCTCGGCCGCCGGACTGACGGTCCAGCCCGAATTTGCCGAGCTTCTCTACAAGAGGGTGGACGCGATGTCCTTCGAGGATTACGTCCGCATCCACTCCGCGCGCACCAAGAATCAGCAGCTTTTCGCCTGTTTTGTCATCAACGTTCCCGACAGCATCGAGGGGATCTTCGAGTCGGTCAGGGACGCCAGCGTCATCAGCAAGTTCGGGGGCGGGGTCGGCGGCAACTTCGGACATCTCAGGGAGTTCGGCTCCGAGATCGGCGGGGGGACGGGCGGCAAGGCGTCGGGCCCCGTCTCCTTCATGGAGACCTGGAACACCATGGGGGCCGTCGTCGTGCAGGGCGGAAAACGCCGTGCCGCGCTCATGGGCATGCTCTTCGACGATCATCCGGACATCTACCGTTTTGTGGACTGCAAGACCGAGGACGGGAAGCTCTCGTACTTCAACGTCTCCGTCGCGGTATCGGACAAGCTGATGAAGGAGGCGGCGCGGGACGGGGCCTTCGACCTCCACTCCCGGGCGGACGGACGCGTCGTCAGGACAGTGAGCGCGCGCGAGCTCATGGATCATATCTCCGAGAGCGCCTGGAAGCGCGGGGACCCCGGGGTATTCTTCATCGACAGGGCCCGTCAGGACAACCTTCTGAAGATGGACCCCGATTGGGACATCGAATCCACGAACCCCTGCGGCGAGCAGCCTCTGCCCAACTACACCAGCTGCAACCTCGGATCGATCAACGTCGAGGTCTTCGCGAAGGACGGGGAGTTCGACTGGAGCGGTTTTCGGGATCAGGTCTTCCGCTCGATATACTACCTGGACCTCGTCATCGACGCGTGCAGCTACCCGCTCCCGAAGATAGGGGAGAGGACCCGCAGGATACGGCCCGTGGGGCTGGGAATCATGGGCCTGGCCGACGCCTCGATCCTTCAGGGGATCGTCTACGGCAGCCCGGAGTTCGAGCTGTACTGCAGGGATCTCGGCTGCGCTCTGGCGGCGTCCGCCCTGTCCGCTACGGAGCAGATCGTGTCCGAGGCCGGTAAGGAGCCCTTTCCGGAGCATCCCCTGGTCCACGACCTCTTTGCGGCGTTCAAAAGCGAGGTCGAGGGAGGCGAGGGGCTGTTCAGCGAGGGGACCCTCTTCAGCGACTCCTGGTTCGCGCGCCTCTCCAGGGAGGAATGCGGCCAGCTTCTGTCGCACATGAAAAGATCGGAGCTCGTCCCTCTGACCCTGGTCAACACCTTGTCGGAGCTCGACAACCCTCTGTCAGGGCTGGATTTCGAGGAGATCAAGGCCATCCTCAAGGGCCTCGTGAACGGGCGGCTTCGCAACAGCCGGCGTCTTTCGATTGCGCCGACCGGTTCGATCTCCATGATCCTCGATGCGAGCTCGGGCATTGAACCCAACTTCGCCTGGTCCTGGAACCGCCATATCGCGAAAGTCGACGGGTCGGGAACCGAGCAGAGGGAATTCTGGCACAAGCTGCTCTCCGAGGAGCAGCGCGAGGAGTATCGCACGACGGGAAAGCTGTCGGACAGAAGTTTCGTGACGGCCTACGACATATCGACGGCCCAGCACGTCGGCGTCACGGGGATCTTTGCCCGCATCGTGGACAGCGGCATCAGCAAGACGGTCAACCTTCCGAACTCCGCCGCGGTGGAGGACGTCCGGCGCGTCTACGAGTCCTGCTATGCCCTGGGATGCAAGGGGATAACCATCTATCGCGACGGGTCGCGCTCCTATCAGCCCATCGAGATCAAGAAGGGGGACGACCAGGAGAAGGCTCTCGCCAGCCGAAGCGTCAAGGCGCGCCCCGGCCTGGTCGTGTTCGGCAAGACCATCAAGGAGAGCACTCCATGGGGCAGCATCTACATCACCCTGAATTTCGACGGCAGCGATCCCTTCGAGATCTTCATCAACGTCGGCAAGAGCGGATCCGAGCTCAAGGCCATGACGGAGGCCCTCTCCCGGGTCATCTCCATCGGCCTTCGCTCCGGAAGCAAGCTGGAGGACTTCATCGATACCCTGAAGGGCCTTTCAGGGAAGGAATATTGGATGTTCGAATTCGACGACCAGCGCGTGGCGCGCTCCATTCCGGACGCCATAGCGCTGTTGCTGGAGAAGCTCGTCGAGAGGGGCGAGACGTCCCGCGGCGGACCGCGCGAGGGCGGCGCCATCTGTCCGGAGTGCGATTCCCCCATGGAGATGATATCGGGTTGCGCCTACTGTTTCAGCTGCGGATACAGCCCCTGTAAATAGGATAGGGGCCGCCGCAGAAAGCGGAAGCAGGAGGGGAGGGCACCCCGGAGGGCATGAACGATGATTCATGCTATACTAAGTTCTCTTGTCTCGTTCTTGAGGGACCGATACGATTAAGGAGTGGTTTGAAAGGTGAGCGCGGGAGCACCGATTCTAAAGATAGGGAAACATCAGGCGCGATATCCTCTGATTCAGGGGGGTATGGGCGTAGGTATCTCGGGAGCCAACCTTGCAGGCCACGTGTCCCGGTGCGGTGCCATAGGGACGATTGCGAGTGTGGGACTTTGCCATGACTCGCCTCATTTCAGCATAAAGAAACACAATTACTTCGAGGCCAACGCCATCGTCATCAAGGAGGTGCTGGCCCAGGCCCGCGCCATCGCGGGGGAGGGCGGGGTGCTGGCCGTCAACTGCATGGTGGCGCTGACCGACTATGACACCCAGGTGCGCGCGTCCGCGGAGGGCGGGGCGGACATCATCATATCCGGCGCCGGACTGCCCCTCCGGCTTCCCGAGTACACGAAGGACTTTCCGGATGTGGCCCTGGTCCCCATCGTCAGCTCCGCCAAGGCCGCCAGCCTGATCACCAGACGCTGGGAGAAGCAGTACGGACGCCGGCCCGACGCCTTCGTGGTCGAGGAGCCCGCGACCGCCGGAGGGCATTTGGGCGCCATGACCATGGAGCAGGTCTATGACCCCGCCCTCTCCCTGGCCACGGCCGTCCCCGGCGTGGTCCGTTTCGTCTCCGAGGAGATGCAGGCCGACATCCCCGTCATCGCGGCCGGGGGGATCTGGGACCGCTCCGACGTCCTGAGGGCCTTCGAGCTCGGCGCCAGGGGCGTTCAAATGGGCACCCGATTCGCCTGTACCGAGGAAGGGGATGCCTCGGACCGCTTCAAGCAGGCCTACATCGACGCGACGGAGGATGACGTCGTTCTGATCCACAGCCCCGCGGGACTCCCTGGACGGGCCATCCGCAATCCCTTCGTCGCCCGGTACCTGGAGGGGAACGTGACCAGCAGCCCCTGTTTCGCCAACTGTCTCACCCATTGTCGTTACCGCAAGACCCGCGAGACCTTCTGCATTGCCGCGGCCCTGGTCGAGGCGTTCAAGGGAAATTGGGAGGAGGGGCTTTTTTTCTGCGGCAGCAATGTCAGCAAGGTCAAGAAGATAGAAAAGGTCTCGGAGGTCATCTCCGAGCTCTTCCCGGAGTGACGGGGCCCGTGCGGAGGCGAAGGAAGGCCGTGTCGAGGACGGCCATGCGCAGGATGGAGGCAGATTGAAATGCAGCAGCTGGAGTCGTTTCCTCTTTTCGAGCAAAAGGATCACCGCTTCATCATGCTGGGGTGGGAGGAGAAGGAGGACGGCATGGCCGTCCAGACCAACCAGTACGTCATAACCTCCGGAAGGGAAATCGTGCTTCTCGACCCGGGGGGGGCCCATGTATTTCCCCGGGTTCTGGCGAACGTCGCCGAGCTCGTGGACCTGAAGGCCATCAGCCATATCTTTTATTCCCATCAGGATCCCGACGTATCCTCGGGCATCACCCTGTGGCTCTCCATGGCGGAGAGGGCCATGGTGCACATCTCGGAGCTGTGGGTGCGCTTTCTCCCGCACTTCGGGATCTACGACGGGCGTCGCATCGTCTCCATTCCCGATGGAGGAAAGTCCCTGACCCTGTCGGGAGGGGCGCGGCTGATGATGGTTCCCTCGCATTTCCTCCATTCCACAGGGTGCTTTTCGCTTTACGACTCGCGCTCCAAGATCCTCTTCACGGGGGATATCGGCGCGGCGCTCTTTCCCGAAGGCAAGCGCTATCCCGTCGTGACGGACTTCGAGGCCCATCTGCCGCTCATGGAGGGGTTTCACAAGCGCTATATGGCCTCCAACGCAGCGTGCCGCAACTGGGTGCACCGCGTGTCCGCCCTGGACGTCGAGACGATCGCCCCCCAGCATGGAGCCGTAATCCAAGGCCGGGAGAACGTCGGAAAGTTCCTCTCCTGGTTCGAGGGGCTTCGGTGCGGGACGGATATCCTCGACCGGATTTGCGGACGCTGAGGCGAAAGGAGACCTTTCATGACGGAGCAAAAAAGCCTGGGGTTGATACACACTCTCTCGGGGGCGTATTTCGCGGGCGTCCAGATGGACTCCTTCATGTCCCAGCTGGATGAGGTGCTCGTCTCCCGGGTCCTCAAGGTGGAGGATCGAGTTCGGGACACCTCCAACCGGTTTACCCACCTCTATGACGTTTTGCAGGTTTTGAGGGAGGACTTCGCGTCCGGGAGCCGGGATGCGAAACAGGGCGTCGAGGCCATCAACACGATCAATGCAAACCTGATGGCCGAGATGGCTAAATCGGGTACAAGCCTGGAGGGCATGAGCGAGACCGTCTCCAACACGCTGAACGCGACCATCAAGACCCTGGAACTGTTCCTCGAGATCGGCAAGATCTCCCACAATATTCAGCGCATCGCCAAGCAGACGCATCTTCTGGCGCTCAACGCTTCTATAGAGGCGGCCAGGGCAGGGGAGCACGGCAGGGGATTTGCGGTCGTGGCCCACAACGTTCAGGAGCTGGCCGCGGAGACCAGGACGGCGTCGGAGTCCATCGACGCCAAGGTCGGCGAGATATCCGGGGCCGTCCAGGGAACGATGGAGAATATGCGCAGCATCAACGAGCTGTTTGAGACCATTCAGCGGACGTTATCCTCCTTCTCGGACTGCCTCACCAACAACAGGACGACGATGGAATCCATGGAGTCGATGATTCAGGACGCCGGAGAGAAACTGAACCGGACATCGGCCGAGATGGAGGGAGCCATCGAGACCATGCACGAGACATCGAGCAAGGTCGGAGCCATGGCCTCGACGATCTCCGCCATTGTCCAGGCGCAGCAGAACCTGAAAAAGATACGGCTGTGAGTTCAATTTAGCGCTGAAATGCAGGGAGACGCTAAAGATATCCATGATATCCATAATAAGCGTGAGACATTTGTCAAAATATCCATCTCTTAAAGGCAAGGTTGAATTCTCTTTCTTGTGTCTCTGGGTAGTGACTCCTTTTGTTTACTTGATGTTTAGACGGATAAAGCCCTGCCCTTGGAGTATGAGATTCCTTTTTGCTTGTCTTGTTGTTGTCGTGCTTTATTCCTTGGTAGAAGTTGTTTTCTTTAACAGGCTCTTTTGGGGAAGACTGTGTTTTGGGGTGTTTTCCCTAGGAGGGCTTTTTTTTGTCATTGGATTCGTTAAAAATTATCTTGCACATGACATTACATTCGTGGATGTTTCTCTTGGGATGAGTATCCTCATGAGAACACTTCTTGGCATGGCCGTCATTTATCGCACATGTCTTGGGTTGGAGCAGAAAAGAGGGGTGAAAGGAATTCTCTGGCCTAGAAAGATATTTGAACATGAGATCGAGTTTTTATTTTTGGCTTTGCACATGCTTTTCTGGATCATATGGTTCTTTAACCTCTTTGAGGTTATCAGGGGTATCTTATATGTGTCTTTAGGGGTTGTTTTTTTCCTCCTACTGCAGGTAGTTTTCCTTCATAGTCTTTTCTGGGCCAAGGTAGCGTTTGTTCTGTCTGAAATAAAATTGTGCGGCTTCATTCTTATCGCGATTTTGCTGTCATTTGGCGGTTGGTTTATTCAAGCGTGGGAAGGCAGCTCCATAGATTTTTTACCATTGTTTGCAGGAATGTTTCTTTTGGGGGAAGAAGTTGTTTTCCTTTTGGTTGTTGAAGGTACTTGTCTTAGAATTGAAGGAAAATGGAACTAAGGCTTTTCATTCATTTACACTGCCCGACTGCAACATAAGATACATTATAGGACATTGATATAAATTCAAAAGCCAACACGAAAACCAATGGAAAATCATGCGCTGTCGTTTTTCAAAAGTCAGATGTTTTGAGCTTCAAGGCTTTTGGATTTCCCCTCAGAAATCGCACTCTCGCTTTCCTCTTCTTTATCCCCGTAGAGGGCCCGGATATTTCGGTCCAGGGCCTTGACGAAGCACCGAAAGACGGTCGCCGTCAGGAAACACCCGGCCCCCTGGAAAAGGATGGACCAAGTCACACCGACACGGCTCATGATCGCCCCCGCGGCGAGGCTGCCCAAGGGGGCGAAACCGGAGAAGGCCATGACGTATAGGCTCATGACCCGCCCCCGCATGTCGTCGGAGATGAAGGTCTGGAGCATCGTGTTGCAGCCCGTCGTCGAGTAGACCAGTCCCCCGCCGACCAGTGCGGACATCGGCAGCAGAATCCAGCGGTTCCGCGCCAGAGCCATGGACAGGAGCCCCGTCCCCATGACGATGAGGGCCCAGAACATCCTGGCGGGAAATCCGCGGATGCTCGGGGCCGAGGCGATACGCATCGTGGACGAGAGCGCACCCAGCCCCACGCAGCCCAGAATCAGCCCGAAGAGCGAGGCATCCTCCCTCAGGACCAGTTTCACGAGGGCGGAAAACGTGACGTAGATGGGCATCCCCAGAAAGCTTACGGCACACATCAGAAGAAGGACGACCCCGAGGTGGCGGTTCTCCCCAATGTAGACGAGCCCCTCCCGGACGGATTGCCCCACGCCTGCCCGAGGTGTTTCCGGAGGGGCCTGAGGCGGCAGCCGCATGATGAAGAGCGCGTAGATGGGGGCCAGAAAGGCCAGGCCGGTCAACAGGAAGCAATAGCCCTCCCCTACGGCCGCCACGATGAAGCCGGCGACGCTGGGACCGATGACGCGCGACAGATTGAACACGGCCGAGTTCAAGGCGATCGCATTGGACAGGAAGTCGGGCCGATCGACCATCTCGCTGATGCATGCCTGCCTCGCGGGCATGTCGAAGGCGTTGATGGAGCCCAACAGGATGCTGACCATGAGGATAACCGGATAGCTCGCCCGTTGGGACAGGGTCAGGCTCCCCATGAGCAGGGCGATGAGGAGGAGCATGAACTGCGTCACCTGGATCAGGTGCTTCTTGTCGACGCGATCGATCAGGGCCCCTGAGAAAAGGCCCAGGACGAGGACCGGGATCTGACTCGCAAAGTCGTTGGAGCTGGACAGAAAGGGAGAGTCCGTCAGCGACAGCACCAGCCAGACCGTCGCCATGCGCTGCATCCAGATGCCGGTCATGGACACGACCTGACTGGTCATGAACAGCCTGAAGTTGCGGGACTGAAGAGAACGGAACGTCTCCCTGGAAAACGTCATCGGTACGGGGAACCTCCAAGCGGCCCTCTGCCGGGAGAAGAGAGGGAGGAGAGAAAGTCCAGGGCGTTGAGACGCGCGATCCGCTCCGCGGCCTCCTCCCCTATCCCGGAGTCGGCGAACATCCTCTCGTACCGGGACGAGTCCAGGATGGGGAAATCCGTACCCATCAGAAACTTATGGGCCAACCCCGCCTCCACTATCGTTCGCAGGACGGCAGGCTCATAGAGCCAGGGCAGCGCAGCCAGATCGTAACGGGCATGGGTCAGGTAAAGGCGCATCTCGGGCATCAGTTCGTACAGCCACAGCCCTCCGCCCAGATGCGCGAAGACCGTCCGGACCTCCGGGTGATGCCTGCAAAAGGCAGCCGCCTCCCTGGGCCCGACGTTTCCCTTGCCCGCGTATTCATGCCCGACGGGCTCCGCCGTGTGCCACAGCACGAACAGGCCGGCCTCGTGCAGGACGCCGGCCAGGCGCCAGGTCTGTTCCTGGTCGGAGATATCGATGTTCTGCCCCTCCGGAAACAGCTCCCCGACCCCAACCAGGCCGGCATCGGCGCAGCGCAGGATCTCCTCGGAGGCCCCCCTTGCCAGAGGGGGAACGAGGCAGAGGCCGCTCAGTCTGTCGGGATGCTTCCTCACACCCTCGATGATGTAGTCGTTGCACAGCTTACAGAGCCCCAGGTCCCGAAAGGCGAAGCCGCCCACGACGGCACGCTCGACGTCGTCGCGTTCCATACGGTCCAGCAGGTCCTCGAGCGTGGCCCACCGGTGCACCCGGTTATGGGTCAGGGCGTTGAAATAGGGCTCGCGCAGGGACAGGGACTCCGCATCCCGGATGACCTCCGGAGGATACACGTGAATGTGGAAATCGACGGTCTTCATTCGAACGGCCTCCCCTCTGCGCACTCCTGAATCGTCGGCCTCACCAGGGGACCTCATCCTTCCCCTCGATGACGGAGCGAATGGTCCTGCCGGAAAATCCCCTGCGCCGGAGTCTGGCGACGATCCGTCCCGTCTCCATCCCCCCGGCCAGCCAACCCGCTGCGAGGGCCTGGGCCTGCGCCACCTCGTCCCGGCCCTCCAGGGCGGAGACGATGTCCCGGTGGGCTATCCCTCTCCGCGAGAGCTCGCGGACGATCCGGTCGTCCCCCCAGCTTTCGTGCCCCTCCACGAAAAGGCAGGCGTAGAACGCGTCGTCGAGGAGGCGCATCCCGCGAAATTCAGCAATCAGGGCCTGAGTCTCCTCGGGCGTGGCCCCCTGCCCGGCAAGACGATCCCTGACCTCCCGCTCCGGACGGGGCGCACGGGAGAGGAGCCGAAAAAAACGGAGCCGATGCTCCTCCAACGAGAGCTCCTTTTTTCCCCGCAGCCTCGTCATCGGAGGCCGTCGCCCTCCGTCCCCGCACCGCCCAGGAAGCGACCGATGAAGTTTCTCAGGTCCTCGATCCCCGATCGGTTCTCCCCCGAGGTGATAACGGGGACGTCGACGGATATCAGGCCGCCCCGCACGTACTCCTGCAGGAGGGCCCGATGCCGGCCTCTGGATATCTTGTCCGCCTTGGTGAAGACCACCAGCATCGTCCTGCCGCACTCGTTCAGCCACTCCTGGAGGGCCCGGTCATTCCCCAGGAGGCCATGCCGGAAATCCACGAGATGGCAGACGAGACGCAGCGTTCTCCTCCGTTCGACGTAGGCTGCGACCAACCGGGACCATTCGTTTCGCTCCGTCTTGCTCCGGGACGCGTAGCCGTATCCCGGAAGGTCGACCAGACGAAACGGCGCCGAGGCCTGCACGGAGTAGAAGTTGATGCTGCGGGTCTTCCCCGGCGTCGCCCCCACGTGGGCGAGCCTCGTCCCCAGCAGCGCGTTGATCAGCGTCGACTTCCCGACGTTCGAGCGGCCCGCGACGGCGACCTCCGGCGTCCCCTCCGGCGGAAGCTGAGGGATGGAGAAACAGGTCGCCTCAAGAGACGCCTTCCAGAGCATCGGTTTTCTCCATTTCGGTTTTACCCGGCTTCTCCAACCCCTTTTCGAGGACCGTCAGGACCTCCTCGGCATAGTCGAAGCGCATTCCATCGGTATATTCCTCGGGGATCTCCTCGACGTCCACACGATTGGCCGCGGGCAGAACAATGTGCAGAACCCCATGGCGCCGGGCGGCGAGGATCTTCTCCCGAATGCCCCCGACGGGAAGGACCTTGCCCCTCAGGGATATCTCGCCCGTCATGGCGATGCCCGGGCGGACGCGGCGGCCGCTGACCGCCGACAGGATCGCCGTGGCCATCGTGATTCCGGCCGAGGGCCCGTCCTTCGGAACGGCCCCCTCGGGGACGTGGATATGGATGTCCACGCTCTTCCAGTCGAACTCCCCTATCCCGAGGGCCTCGCTCTTGGACCGCAGGTAGCTCACGGCCGCCCGGGCGGACTCCTGCATCACGTCGCCGAGGTTTCCGGTGAGGACCAGCTCCCCCTTTCCCCTCATCGTCACGGCCTCGATGAGCAGGACGTCGCCGCCCGCCTCCGTCCAGGCCAGACCGACGACGTTCCCCCTCTCGGAGGTCTTCGGGACGGAAAGGTCGTAGAGCTTTGGGGGGCCCAGGTAGTCCTTGAGGTCCCCTACCCTGACCCCCACCGGAAGGGCGAGGGGCTCGGACTTGTCTTTGGCCTCGACGAGACGGCGCGTAATCTTGCGCGCCACCGTCGACAGGGCACGGTCCAGCCCGCGGACGCCGGCCTCGCGCGTGTAGGAGGCGATCACCTTTTTGACCACGGGAACCGGGATCTTCACCTCGGACCGCTTCAGGCCATGCTCCTTCAAGATCCTCGGAACGAGGTAGCGCATCGCGATCTGCAGCTTCTCCTCGGCGAGGTATCCCGGAAGGGGGATCACCTCCATGCGATCCAGAAGAGGCCTGGGAATCGTATGGGTGACGTTGGCCGTGGTGATGAAGAGCACCTCGCTCAGGTCGAAGGGGACCTCGAGGTAGTGGTCGGTGAAGGTGCTGTTCTGCTGCGGGTCCAGGACCTCCAGCAACGCGGAGGCCGGGTCGCCCCGGAAATCGTTCCCCAGCTTGTCGATCTCGTCCAGCAGGACGACGGGATTGCAGCTGCCCGCCCTCGCCAGCTTCTGGATGATCCGGCCCGGGAGGGAGCCTATATAGGTTCGGCGGTGTCCGCGGATCTCGGCCTCGTCCCGGACGCCCCCCAGGGAGACGTTGACGAAGCGCCGGTTCAGGGAATCCGCGATGGAGCGCCCCAAAGAGGTCTTCCCCACCCCAGGAGGGCCGACGAAGCAGATGATCTGCCCCTTCATGTCCGTCCCGGCGCGCCGCCGGACGGCCAGGAACTCCAGGACGCGGTCCTTCACCTTGCGCATGCCGTAATGGTCCCGGTCCAGGATTTTCTCCGCCCTGGCGATGTTCTCGTTCTCCTCGGTCCTTATGCCCCACGGCATGTCCAGGAGCCAGTCCAGATAGCTGCGGACCACGGCGGCCTCCGGCGAGATCGGAGACATCCTGGAGAGCCGGGCGATCTCCCGCTTCGCCTTGTCCCGCGCCTCGTCGCTCATCAGGGAGGCGTCCACCCTCTCCGCGTAGCGAAGCTCCTCCTCCCCCTCCTGTTCCTGGCCGAGCTCGTTCTGAATGATGCGCAGCTGTTCCCGCAGGTAGTATTCCT